>JAZDMW010000081.1:0-22122 GCA_043800545.1 Candidatus Magasanikiibacteriota bacterium
GGAATGCTGTGCCATTTTTCTTTTGTATTTGCGAACACATGCTTTGCTTCAGATGAATTCATAAAGTCAAAAGAAGAAGTAATGAGCACATCAGCCGTTTGCAAAATTCTTGGCATAAGATATTTTGCACACAAACGAAAAATAATATTCTTTTTTAATTCCAAGGACTGTGCGTCCATGTGGTACGTAATAACTAAACGTTTATCCTTATTTTTTTCTCTCCACTTGCGAACAATATTTGCTGTTCCAAAAAAAGGATAATGGAGATGAACAATATCGTATTCGTCCAATTTTTTCGTCAAACCCTTCATTATCGCAGCATTCCCATAAGAGATAAAAGCAGGAAGTCTCTTTACATAATCTTTATCATCCTGTGCTAATTTTTCATCATAGAGTGGCGTCAAAACATCAATGTCATATCCACGTTTCTCAAGTGCTTGTATCATAGAACAGACGGAATTCCCCATTCCCCCGCGATATGGCGGATATGTACAAACAACATGAGCAATTTTCATAAAATTTTATTTTTTGTCTTTTTTTTCTACCTCATCAAGAGCCAAACGTCTGGCTACTTTTGTGAGTTCCTTATTTACCCCTTCAATTTTCACATGAAGACGAAAACCAAGATAAAAAAGCATTGCGACCGCAACATAAAGTACTAAATCACTTCCCCTTCCAATAGCAAGGGTATCTGCGAAAAACTGGACTATTTCTGGCCATAAAACAACGGTCATTGATCCAAGCCAAAAGAGAATCCAAAAAAAACTTCCAGATAAACTAATCATTTGCTTTTTCCATTTTTGCAAAACAGAAATAATAGCAAACAATGCAAAAATTCCAAAGAGTATTTGAAAAAGTATAACCATATTAACCGAAATTAAGCCAGCCTGGTTTAAAAATAAGCAAGAGACCAAGAACAAGAATAATAAGTCCTCCTACTAAATTTGCATATTTTGCGTATTTTCCACCTATTGTTTTACTCTTCAAAGTAAGCATAGCAATACCAAAAACAACCATATCATCGAGCATATAAAAGAAAATATACCCAGCCATATACAAATACCTTTTCCATTGTGTAATTTCACTCATAGCAAGCACCTGAGTAAACACAGCTGGAAATCCTGCAGAACAAGCCAGTTCAACCAAGTTCACAGAAAATCCGAGAAGAAGAATCCCAAATATTGACCAAACAAGACTTTGTTTTTGTACAATTTCTTTTATCTTTTCAAAAGTATTTTTTGTTCCAGTTTTATGAGAGACTTTACACACAACTCCATCTGCTTTTCTATTTCTCCAATAATCCCGCAAATTCCATGAACCTACTCCAATAGCGGCAAGACCAATGAGAACACGAATAGCAAATATCATTCCGACGAACATGATAAAAGATAACCATGCAGCCATAAAAAAGAAATAGACAATTCCAGACGAGAGGATAAACAAAGTACCAAGAATCCACATTCTCTTTCTATCTTCAATTCCAAGAAGAAGAGAAATCAAAAAAATGAGTACCCACATAGCACAAGGGTTGAATCCATCGAGAAGACCAATCGCAACTGTTAAAAGTGGCAGAGAAAATGAAGCTAAATTAATTTCACCAAGAACCGGAATATTTACCAATTCTTTTTCTGCTGTTTCTCCCACAATTCCGCGAATACCTGATTCATTAATTTTTTTTTCAATAAGAGAAATTATTTGTTCTCCAGTAGATTCTGGACTTCCAAAACCATATACCAATTCATTCCCTACAAATGTCACAGGGACCCCCTGCAAATTTACATTATACATACGAGCATACTGCGCATAGAGCACCTGATTTTTTTGCTCACCTATTTCATACAAACGAAAATCCACGTATGCATCATACTCAGGACGGAGGACTTTGTCTATAAACTTTATTTCTTCTTTACAATGAGGACATGTTTCACTGTGGAATAAAACAAAAGGAACTTTTTGTATTTCAGGTGATTCACTTCCACTTTCTGTATTTGCCTTTGCAACCCATGGGAAAAGACAGAAAACTGTAAACAATACTGTCAGCAATATTGATTTTATTGTATTTTTCATAGTATTTTTATTTTATAAATTTTTGCAAAAGCAAATCCTTGAGAATAGCCACTCCCCCTCGGATCCCCTGACCATACTCATGGTATATTACTTTAACAGGAAATTCTGTATATTTCAAGTCAAGACGCTTTGTCTCCATTTCAATTTCCGTGGCATGAGCCATTCTATCCTGTTCAATATGCATATTGGAAAAAGCATTTTTATGGAGAATTCTAAACCCATTATGAACATCACTTAATCCAAGACCAAAAACAGAATTCACTCTTCGTGAGAGTGGAAGCAAAATATATCGTTTCAGAAACGGCACATTTGATCGAGAATCCAAAAAACGGGAACCAAAAAGAATATCTGCTTTCTCTTTCTCTAAATGCTCGAGTGCAGGACGAATATCATGAGGGTCAAACTGCCCATCCCCATCAAAATGGAGAACATAGTCTGCTCCAATTTTCTGTGCATATTCATGACCCGTTTGGAGTGAAGCACCTTGTCCACGATTAATATGATGACGAATAACTTTTGCACCAGCTTCTCTTGCAATACCCTCAGTATTATCCTTTGAGCAATCATCAAGAACCACAATCATATCTACATGTGGTTTCAATCCTTCAATTACTCCCCGTATCCTCTTTTCTTCATTATAGGCCGGAACCAGTGCTATAAACATAGTTAAATTCGAAACATTTCTTTACTTGCAATTGTATAATCAATCGTTTTTCGAAGCCCCTCTTCCAAACGTACCAAAGGCAACCAACCAAGATATTCTTTTGCCTTATATAAATTTGGGACTCCTTTATTTGTAATATAATCCAAAGGATCTACAAACTGAATTTGTGAGTGAGAATTCGTCATTTGTATAATCATGTTTGCAACATCCACAATACGAACAGGGATATCATCACCAAGATTTACAATATACACCTCTGGTCCTGCCTTCATCAATCGTCTTATTCCATTAATCATATCTGACACATAGCACAGTGATTGGCTGTGTGTTTCATCCCCATAGACGACCAGATTCTTTCCTTCCAAGGCATTTGTAATGAAGTCAGGTATAAAAAGACCATCGTTCAATTTCATACGTGGACCATAGGTGGTAAAAATCCGAGCTATCTTAGCATCAATTTTGTATACTTGTCTATAGGTCTCAATACAGGTCTCTGCAAAACGCTTTCCTTCGTCATAACAAGCACGTGGAGAAAGATGATCCACAATTCCCTCAGTTTCCTCGGGAATCGTCGCTTCATTTGGGTCTCCTTGACCATAGACGACAGAACTCGAACCAAATACATACTTTGCACGGAACTTCACAGCAAGATCAAGGGTGTTCAAAATAGCTCGTGAATTTGCCCACAATGAATGAATTTTTAGATTCTCAAAATTCTTCATGCTCGTTGGACAGGCCAAATGATATATTTCCTGAATCCCCTGAAACTTAATCTGGAATTTATCCAATTCCTCAAATTCCTCTATTGGAATTTCTTCATTTACATCATACCGGATGAATTCAAAATTTGGATATTGCAAAAGGTGGTCAATATTATGTATTCCAGAATTGGAGAAATCATCCATACAAATAACATTGGCTTCTTGTAAAAGTGCTTCACAAAGATGTGAACCAAGAAAACCAGCTCCCCCTGTTACGAGGACATTTTTTCTTTCAAAAATAGGTGCGACTTGTGGCATATTATTGTATTTAATTGGAAAAAGTGGGTAAAAGTACATTTATATTTTGAGAATAATCTTCAAAAAGTGTTCTCCCATTTCTTTGCCACACACGGAGAGGTTCATTTTGATCTTTTACATAGGTAATAACATCATCTTTTCCATCACCATTCGTATCACCAGACAAAAGTTTTACTTTTTTCATATCCACATTCGTGTATCCATTGAAATGACGAATTTCTTTTCCATCATGATCAAGAAAAAATATGGCATAACCATTTTGTTCTCCAACCAAAGCCACTTCCATATCAGTATCATCATCCAAGTTCACAGGGAGTACATCTCCTACCTTGTTAAAGCCTTCTATGACGATATCTTCTCCATTGGTATCCAAATCTTCATCTATGATATGAAGTATGGTTTGTTTTTTAGAAATTTCAACATGAACGAATCTTTCTTTTCCAGAAAGTGGACGATATACTTTCCATTCACCATTTGCATAAGCAAATTCCTGCTCATCCACTTTTTGTCCATCGAGTGAATAGATTTGTATCAAAGTATTTTTTCCTTGTTTACGAATAAATACATATTCTTTTTCATTATCAAGAGAAAAATCTCCAAAAAAGAATTGATCAAAATTTTGTACAGGAACGGACTGTGTTGTCATGATTTTTGTTTCTGCGTTGTAATCCATTATCAATGTATGCTGACCAATATTTACCGGTACTACAACATGGACCTCACCATTTGAAATATATGACACACCTTTTTTAATATTATTCTTTACAATACTCGAAAGCTCAACAATTTCATTTTCTTCAGTATCAAACTTTCTAAAATATGATATTTCTTTATCTAAAAACAAAACTCCAGACATTGCATTTCTTTGCAATCTTTCAAGCGCATACTGAACCGCTTTATCTATCTGTATTCTTCCAGCACCATACAGATTTGCATAGCCAACAGGATCCTGTGGTGGCGTTCTATGAACAGTTTCTAGAATGGCTGTATAAATCTTTTGTGGTGTCCACAGTGGCTGAATAGATTTAATAAGTGCTGCTGCTCCGCTAATAAATGGCGCTGCGAATGAAGTTCCACTCCATCCACCGCCATATTTTTCTTCCAATCCATACTGAGGATAAAAACGCAGAGTACTAGAAATATTTACTCCAGGAGCGGTGATATCTATACAATTGGAACCACCATTAGAAAATTGTGCAAAAAAATTATTTTCATCCATAGCACTCACGCCCATGATTTTCATTTCTTCATCATTCGCATCAATACAAACTGGATACTGTGGAAGCATATTCATGTTAATTCCGTCATTTCCTGCCGCAGCAACCACAACAATCCCCTTTTCAAAGGCCTCATTTACAGCATCTGCTAAATCTGGAGAAAGCACATCCCCTACTAAACTCATATTAATGACATCTGCACCATTGTCTATTGCATAACGAACTCCTTTTGCTGCAACATCCACTTCACCAATACCATTATCTCCAATAATACGAACATTCATGAGTTTCACATTCCAATTTATTCCAGCACCAGATACATTATTATTTCCTTTCGCACCAATAATTCCTGCAACTAAGGTACCATGATGAATAATTCCTTCTTCAAGAAGTTGTTCTGACACATATTGCACTTCTGGTCTTGGATTATTATTTCCATGATTTTCTTCATCATCTATCCTTCCATTTCCATTTTCATCCTTTGCAACAAAATTCCAACCCCATACATCATCAATATATCCATTATTATCATCATCAATACCATTATCTTCTATTTCATCCTCATTCTTCCATGCATTCTCACGAAGTTCTGGATGAAAGGTATCAAAACCATTATCTAAAATAGCCACAACAACATCTGAAGATCCTGTGGTAATATCCCACGCTTCATACACACCGGTTCGTTCATATGACCATTGTTTTCCTTCTGGATCATCCGAATCCAAAGCAAAAACTCCCGTAGGAGTAACCAAGGCGAAACAAAGGAAGAAAAACAATATTCTTTTCATATTATAAATTGGTAACTTTATCTCCAACAAGTCTCATTGGAATTTTAGAATTCTTTGCCGTAATCGTTTTCTTGACTGAGGCAGGAATTTGCATTGGTGGATATACTATAAAATGTTTTTGGATACTGCTTGTATATCCACTTGAATTTATTTTATTTACAATGGATCCTTTTGGATATGCCACAGAACCGGTTGGCAATTCTACTACTTTTTCTGGTCCAACAGGTGAATATCCATTCAATAATTCACCAGCATCAGTATACCCATCTCCATCTGTATCTGGGAGTGTTGGGTCACTAAACCACACATAAATTTCTTCATAATCTGTGAGTCCATCACTATCTGAATCCACACTTTCATCACTTGAACCATATTCCTTTTCCAATTTAGAATCTACACCATCATGATCGCGGTCAAGAATATTTGCTGTGGTGTTATGCATACTCCTTGTACGTATGGTATAGAAACTCTTGGTATATCCTTCCATTTGTACTACCCTATTTTTCCAATTCTTTCCATACATAATTGACGCTTCCACTTGTGAAGCAAGAGGACGTAACACACAACCAGGTTCAACTGCATAATATGATTCGTCGTAGGTAAATTTCAAAAGAAAACTTCCTGGTCTAAAACATACAGGCTCACCAATTTGAAACTCACGAATTTTTGCATCACTCACAAACATCACTTCAGTATAATCCTCATACCAAGAAGGAAATATTGCTGGATGAAAAAATGAATGAAGTTGTCCATCATAACCAAGATAATATAATCCTGTATTTACTCCCTTGAGTACAGTGCCTTCTTCAATATCTGTTTGTTTTGGAGAAAAATTAATGGTCTTTGAAACAACTCTTGTTTTATCGTCAGAATCAATCACTTTTACGTATACTGTTTTTGTACCTGATTTTGAACTCAAAGCCCAAGGCATTTTTTCACTTGGTTTTTCATATTCTCCATCAAATTTATTTGTATTACTTATTTCTACTCCCTCAATACCATTGATATATGCTAAATTCAACGTCACATATCGTGTTCCCGTCTCTGTGGCTCCATTATTAATTTTGAAATCAAAATCTTTATAATTTGGTGTTTCCACACGGATAGTCGCACTATATATCTGACTCAATGTCCCTGCAGAATTACGGAATTGTATATATACCATTTTGTCCATGCCCACTCCACCTGGTAATACCCAATCCTCAAGAGTACGTTCATATGAACGCCAGGTTGCATTCTTCACTTCTTCTAAACTGTGTGCAAGACGCATTCCTGCAGTCATTCCTTTCGGAGTTGCCACTGTTAAAGTGACTTTTCTTCCAGGTGTTCGTACATCTCCCCCATTAATAAGAAGATATGGAGGACCATCTACTGCGAAGGCTACTGAACCGAGTATTCCAAAGCAAAAAGTTGCTAAAAGAATAGCAAATGTGAAAATAACTTGTTTTTTTTGCATATTTATGCTATTAATAGTGTTAGTATAAGTATACAAAAAATTAGCAAAAAAAACAATAAACACTATGCAAATCATCCGAAGACTGAAGCAAATCACACTTTTAGGAGGAGATCTCCTTACTTTTTTTGTCGCACTTTTCTTCGCTGTATCGCTCCGAAAACTTCATCTCACAGATTTAGACACCTTCATTCTCAATGCTCGTTATTTTCTCCCCCTCTTTTTTCTGTGGATTACTGTCAACTATATCAATGGCCTCTATGACCTTGATGATAGCCTCAAAGGGAAAAAACTGTGGAGAAGGAATCTGGAAACCGGCATTATCTCCCTCATTGTTGGTGTTGTCTATTTTTACCTTATCCCCGTAAATAACTTCTCTCCAAAAACAATACTGGTTATTACCACTATTTTTGGATATTGCTTCATCGCCATTTGGAGAACACTTTTCAATTCTTTCGTCAGATTGGAAAGCCTCAAGACCAATGTCCTCTATGTTGGATATTGTCCTGAAATTGCAGAGATGATTGAACTCACAGAAAATAATCCTGCAAAAGGATACAAAACAGTTGGTATCATTGACCCAAATAAAAAAATAAATTCAAAAGAGTATTCTTTCGACATCTATACAGAATTAAACAAAATTCGTCCCGTTGTCAGCACCAAACGAGTAAACCTTGTGGTCATTGCTCCTGAACTTCAAAGAAAAGAAGAAGCACTTCAAGAATTATATGAACTCCTTTTTTGGAAAACACGTATTACTGATCTTGCATCATTTTATGAAAGTCTTACAGGTCGTGTTCCACCAATGGTATTTTCCGAAAGCTGGTTTTTGGAACACCTTGGTCATTCAGAAAAACCAATTTATACCAAGATTAAAAATGCAACAGACTTTTTCATTGGAATTATTCTTTTTATCGTCTTTGTTCTCTTAACTCCATTCATTGCTCTTGCAATTAGGATGAATTCAAAAGGACCTGTTTTCTACAAACAAAAACGTGTTGGAAAATATGGAGAAGTTTTTTATCTGTATAAATTTCGTTCAATGGTATCGCTTACAGCAGAAGGAAGTGCGGAAAAAGATGGTGCACAATTTGCATCAAAAAATGATGCTCGTATTACAGCCGTAGGAAAATTCCTCCGCAAAACACGCTTGGATGAAATACCACAATGTATAAATCTTCTCAAACGAGAAGTGACATTCATAGGACCCCGTCCAGAACGTCCTGAGATAGTAAAAGCACTCGAAGAAAAAATGCCATACTATTCTCTCCGCCATATTATTAAACCAGGTCTTACTGGCTGGGCAGCAATACACCAAAATTATACAGATAATCTAGAAACCTCACTTCAAAAACTCCAATACGATTTGTACTACATCAAAAACAGATCATTTCTCCTTGACATCTCCATTATCCTCCGAACCATCAATGTCATTCTCAGATTAAGAGGACAATAAAATATATACAAAAGAAAGACAGGAAACTGTCTTTTTTGTTATTGACAAAATTATAATTTTATGATATACACAAGACACAAATAACAGAAAGGGTAATCCCATGTTCGGCGAAGACGAAAAAGACTTTGAAAACTTTTGGCGGTCATATTTCTTTGCGATGATTGTTTGTCTCATCGTGACGCTTGTATATATCATCGGAGCAGATAAAAAAGAGGTTGACCGTCCCCCAGACACGGGTGTAGTTGAAAAACCTGTACGCTTGATGTAATCCCTCCTCAACAGCCTACCAAATCCCCCCACCGCAGAGAGACGCTTCCTGAGCGTCTTTTTTCATTGACAAGATGCAATACCTGTACTATTATAAAAAACAGCTTGACTCAACAGCACTAAGGAAGGAAGTAATCATGCGAAAATGGATTGATGACAACCGCATAAACGACTGGCTAAATGATCATCCTATGACGTTTTTCTTGTCTTGTATATTTGGTGCATGTATTGTTCTTCTCCCGCTGGTATTTGTATTTGACAGATATTATCACAGACCTTGGCAAGAAGAAGAACGTCGGCTCATTCTACTCAAAATCGATGAACGAGCTGCAAAAAACCAGGAAATCGTACGATCCGTTGAGGGGGTCACCCTCCAAGGATGTACAGACGGCTCATACATGTTGGAGCGTGTACAAATCACAAACTCCAACACTGAAACCGTATTCGTTCATCAGGTAGAATCTACCCGAGACCACTGCGAAGTCACTCAAGCAATTGTCCGGATTGACCCCGGGCAGACAATCGAACTCTGCACGCTCTGCACGATGACGTTTGGAGGAAAACTGATTATCCATACGTCAGAGGGGCCTGTCGGATTGATCCCTTTGACCTGTCCCAAATAGGCCTACCAAATCCCCCCACCGCAGAGAGACGCTTCCTGAGCGTCTTTTTTCATACAAAAAAATCCGCCATACGACGGATTTTTTATTTGATTGTAAAATGCTTACTTGTTTGTAATATGTGCAGAAACGAGCTTTGTCATTTCAAACATTGTTACTTCTTTCTTTCCAAAAAGTGGCATGAGTTTATCATCTGCAAAGATGTTTCTCTTATTTGCTGGATTCTGGAGATCATGTTTTTTGATATAATCCCAAAGTTTCTTAACAACTTCAGAACGTGGCATAGGACCTTTTCCAACCACTGCTTCGAGCGCTGCTGAAAGTGGAAGTGGTCTCAAAAGAGCTGGATTTGCTTTTCTTGGCATACAAGAATAAATTAAGGTTAATAAATATTATCTAGGACAAGTATAACACAGTATTCTTTTAAAGGGCAACAAGGGCAAGTGGACAAACGCCTTTACGGGATATTTCAATTCCTATATAATAGCTAAGTATACATTTGTTTTTGTAATCCTCCCTATGGCTCTGTATCATACCTACCGTCCACAACAATTTGCAGATATTGTTGGTCAAGTACATATTGTCCAAACACTCACAAACCAAATCAAAAACAACAAAACAGCACATGCATATTTGTTCTCAGGGCCTCGTGGAAGTGGAAAAACGACCACTGCAAGACTCATTGCAAAGGCAGTCAATTGTCTTCAAAGAAAAGAAAATCAATTTGAGCCTTGTAATGAATGTGATGCCTGTAAAGAAATAACATTAGGAAGAGCAATAGATATTATTGAAATCGATGCTGCGAGTAATACAGGCGTAGATAATGTTCGAGAAAATATTATTGAGAGTATTCACTTCCGTCCAAACAAAGCAAAATATAAAGTATTTATCATCGACGAAGTCCACATGCTTTCTACCAGCGCTTTCAATGCGCTTTTAAAAACATTGGAAGAACCACCAAGCCATGTTCTTTTTATTCTTGCAACCACAGAACTTCACAAAGTCCCAGAAACCATTGTATCTCGTTGCCAGCATTTTATTTTCCACAAACTCAGTTTTTCTGAACTCATGGGATATTTGGAAAATATTGCAAAGCAAGAAAAAATAAAAGTAGATACTTCTGTCTTTGAAAGAATCATACACAAGTGTGATGGATGTGCGAGAGATGCTATTAAACTCCTTGATCAACTTCTTGCAACTGGAGAGAAGAAAATTACCGAAGAGGTGGCAAACATTATTCTCCCAACATCCAATATTTCTGATGTTATTTCTTTTTTATCTTCAGTTTTTGAGAAAAACATGCAACAAGTCATGACTCAAATACAAAACATTGCTGACGCAAATACTCAGATAAATTTCTTTATTGACGAATGTATCAATGTTCTCCGAGTAGTCATGATTCTTTCTCTTTCTCCAGATGAGACAACACAAAAAACCATACTTGCAAACTATGATGAAAAGAGTATAAAAACCATAGAAAACCTGGCTAAAAATAACACGTCAAAAAGTATTCTTCATTTTATAGACATCCTCCTTCAAAGAAAAAAACAAATAAAGTCTACTCCCCTTCCACAAATGGTTTTGGAAATGTCAGCACTTGAATGGATCCTCCCAGAGGAAATGGTCATAAAAGAAATAACCCCAAAAATTATTCCACCAATAATTCCAGAGAAAAAAGAAAACAAACCTCTTCCACAACAAGAAATACCAATAATTGAAACAAAAAAAGAAGAGGGAAAAGATATATGTAAAGAGGATATAGAAAAAATCTGGAATAAAATTGTAGAAAACATAGAAAAAATAGCTCAATCCCTCAGTATTATTCTCAAAAGCACTCAAGTCCTTGAAACAAAAGGAAATACTGTAATTCTTGGTGTTCAATTTGCCCTTCACAAAGATAAACTTTTAGAAACACAAACAAAAAATAAAATTGAACAAATACTTACAGACATTCTCGGGACAAAAACCCTTCTTGATGTACAAACAAAGCAAACAGAGAATAATACATCTCATGAAGAAGTACAAAATCTTGCAAACCTTCTCGGTGGTCAAATAATTTCATAAAATTAATTTTTATTTATGAATTCAAAAAAAATACTTTTTTCCTCTCTCTTTCTTTCTGCCCTGTTTTCCACTGAAGCACTTGCAATCGTGGAAAATGATGTTCCCTTCACATCACAAGCTCCACTTGGATTATGGGAAGAACCTTGGGCAAATGCTTGTGAGGAAGCGAGCATAACTATGGTAGCAAAGTATTACGAAAACCAAAAAACACACCGAGTACAAGCGATCATTACCACTGATGAAGCACAGGGAGATATTCTTAACGCTCTCCAATACAAAAATGTATCCTACGGGGTAAGAAAAGATGAAGATGCTCTTATGGTTGCCTCTCTCATAAATAGATTCTATCCTTTTGAAGCAACAACATTTCTCAATCCAACTCTTGAATCAATGCTCATAGAACTCCGCGGTGGACGACCTGTTATTATTCCAGTAAGCGGAAAAGAACTTAAAAATCCATACTTTATAAATGGTGGGCCAAACTATCACATGTTGGTTCTTTCTGGATATGATGAAGAAAAAGAAGAGTTCATTACACAAGAACCTGGTACCAGATATGGTCTTGACTTTCGGTATAGTTATGCTACAATACTGGACGCAATTCATGACTTTTCCTCAGGAGATATGAGCAAAAGTGTGAAGAAAGCTATTTTTACCAATCCACTTGGTGAAAACACAAACAAGTATGATTGGGATGAAGATGGACTTACAAAAGAGGAAGAATTTACATACCATACAAATCCATCCCTCAGCGACACAGATTTTGATGGTTATCCTGATGGAATAGAAATACAATATGGATACTCCCCAATCATTCCTGCTGACACACTCACCAATGGAATGCTTATTAAAAAAGCAAATGTATCTACAGTATATCTATTCCGTAAAAATGAAAAAATTCCAATCAGCAATGCAGAAGCATTTTTGAGAAATGGATGGAAATGGGATGATATCGTGATTCTGAACGATGAGTACATGGATTCCATAACAACAAGTAATCAGCGTATTTTATAAAAAATACGCAATACTCGGAGATCGTCTAATGGTAGGACAACTGGTTCTGGTCCAGTTTATCAGGGTTCGAATCCTTGTCTCCGAACTGATAAAAAATAATGGCTTAATATAGCCATTATTTTTTATACCTGTGTATAACTGTTGACTAATAACGTATTTTCTGTTATTATAACAATGTGCTTGTGGGGCGTCAGCCCTATTCGGCTAAATGTTAAGCCGAAGGCAGGCATAAAAAAATATCTCGATCAAGTCGGGATATTTTTGTTATCAGCCTAATCTTCAGAAAGGACACCTACTGCCATAGAAATAATTTTAATATCTCTATAATATTGTGTTTTCCAAGCTGGAATTACACTTAAAAAATGTTTCTGTCCATTGCCAATTTGCCTTACCACCACCTTTACTCTAAAATTATTAATTATCGCTACAAATCCCCAATATTTTATAGTCACTGATTCTTCAACAACTTTTTTAAATTTCTTTTTTCTCACCATTGTTAAACTTTCATCATATTCTTGAAATGTAGTTGAAATTTCAAGAATATCTTTAGCTTTTGACAAAAGTTTGAATTTTGTTATTTGATCATTTTTACTTCTTTCTCGACGAGCACCTTTGTATATTAAATGGTTAAACCCCTCTGCTGTAAAATGTACAAACTCATTATTTAAAACGGGACAACGTAGTGCACCTATTTTTTTATAAAAAAATTCAGAACTTTCTCTTAATTTTTCATAATTTGATATATCTTGCATATAAAAATAGTATAACAATATTTTAGAAAAAAACAATATGCTGTCCATATTACATCGCTATTTTGAAGCAGGGGCAATTCCTTCAAACAAGTGTTAAACCACGCTATTAAACAAAAACACCTCCCTTAGTAGGGTATGCAATCCTTCCCGAGCACAAATACAGTGTCGTGTCCGAAGATTTATATACGGTTTGGCATCGGATATGAATATTATATCGTGCTTTTAGGTATTGTCAATTTCGTTGTTTTGGCTTGATTAGATAGTCAAAAAGGCGTATAGTAAAAGCGTTAATTCGTAAACAATAACCAATTTATGGAGAATAAAACAAGTAATTTTATTAAGAACGAGGTTTTAAAACTTGAACGTAATTCCTTTATTATTGGCATGCTGTTTACCGTCATTGGATATGTCGGTATAACTTTATGGCTAAATGCTATTCGTGCTACGGCACAAATTTGGTTTGTGTGGGTGTTAATAATAATCCAATTTGCATTATACTTTTCAATTTTCATTAAAAGTTTCAAACTATCTAAAACATGCGGGCTTAATAATAATTTTGGTGTATTCCTTTTTACAATTCTTGCTATTTTGGGTAGAGTAAACGATTGGGAATTGGTGGTTATTCCAGTACTTGTGCTGGTAATGATTATAATTTCCATACGGAATAAAAATGTTTCGCCTGAAAGAAAACACTTAATATCAGAAACTAAATAACTTAAAATATATGATTCCAGGTTGGCTTATATCAATACTAACGTTTCCAGGAGTAATAATTCACGAATGGGCTCATAAAAAGTTTTGTGACTGGACAGGAGTTACAGTCCATAAGGTCGTATATTTTCGTTTTGGCAATCCTGCCGGTTACGTTATGCACGAGAAACCAGAAAAATACAAACAAATTTTTTGGATTTCAACTGGCCCATTAATTATTAATTCTGTATTAGCGATATTTTTAGGTTATTTTGCAATATTAACACAGCCAGAAAGCCTGTTATATTATTTGATATTTTGGGTAGCAATTTCTTCAGGTATGCATGCTTTTCCTAGCGACCATGACGCAAAAAATATTTTTAACGAAAGTAAAAATTTGATTAAAAACGGAGGTTCAAGTCTGCATTATTTGGCTTATCCATTTTACAGTTTAATTTGGATTGCCAATAAGCTAAGATTTATATGGTTTGATTTGTGGTACGCCATCGCTCTTGTGTCTTTAGGTGGCTTAACATTTTAATTTTTTATTAAAACATGCGAAAGCCCCACATAACTCGAACATACGGCCAAATTCACTTTGAAGATCTAGATCCAAAAAGATTTGAGGATCTTATTCGTGAACTCATCTATGATTACAAAGATTGGCAAAATATTGAGGCAACTGGTCGGGGTGGAAATGATGACGGCTTCGATATAAGAGCTTTCGAAAAAAATACTGGCACTATCGTTTCAGAAAATAAAGATGAAGAAGAAATTGAAACAATTAACACTGCTGAAGGAAATCTTTGGATGATTCAGGGAAAGAGAGAAAAGGAAATAGGACCAAAAAGAATAAAGGAAATACTTGTAGATGTATACAAAAATCATCCACCTTATGGATATATTCTTGCGGCTTCTGCAAATTTTTCAAAACAATCTTATGATGTTTTTAGAATAGAGTTGCAAAAGAAGGGTGTAATGGAATTTCATCTTTGGGGAAAAGCAGAACTTGAGGACATGCTCCACCAGCCAAAAAATGATAGAATACTTTTTACATATTTCGGTTTCTCTTTAACAAGCAGACGAAGAACACGAGCTACAGAAATACGTTCTGCGGTAGTAAATAAAAATAAAATTTTCAGAACATTTGGAGATCCGCTTAACAAAGGACCTGTACTTTTACGGGATAGCAATGACACAAAATATCCTTTTAAAAACGACTATAAGGATTTTAAAAAAAATGCAAGGTGGAAAGAATACCCAGCGATTGAATATAACCCATTAGGTCTGATTGTAAACACACGCAGATGTTTCGCTTATCTAGATTGTACAAAAAAAGAATTTGATTTCGCGGAGGAAGCTTCGCTGATTTACAGACAATGCGACAGCAAACAAGACAAAGATCAGCAACGCCAACTTCGGGATAATGTTGAAGATTTTTGGGAACATATGCCCAAATCTAAACAGGCTTATTTCGTTGTGGACGGTCTTGTAAAATTTGATGAAATGCTAGTTATTGACGACAAAGGAGATAATTGGCACAAATTTCCTCACATATTTATTGACTACAACATTAAGTCAGGACCGTTTGCCGGTTTTTTCAATTATTTAGAATTTGGTAAAAACCAAATATCGATTGATGATTACAAAAAAATTGATTTCTTTCCAAAATCATTTCCAAAACCAAAGCTTGGCACATTGCACAAAGACAAAGAAATGACTCTGGAGAAACACTTTCTTCATAGAATAAACCACGGAAGCGAGGACTTCACGACTATCTATGAAACCGACGGTAGGTATAATTTTTTAAAAATAAGAGACGCTATAAGCGTTCCTAACCCAGATAATAATACTTATAAGAATTATATCGAAATTACGCACAAAGATTCGGTAAAAGTTAAAGATTACTTAATTTTTAACCCTGGCAAAGAATGGGCTATACAAGAACAGCTGGGAAAAACACCTGGCCCAGAAGAAATAATTAACGTCTACGAATTTAAGCGAACATTTGATTTTAAGTATGACCCAAAGCATTCATAATTATTTAATTCAGTTCTAACATCGTCTACGACTCGGAACAAAATATAAAAACATGAAAACAATTCTTGAATTATTCAACACAATCCTGACTGCTGATATAGATACCAGTCGTAAAGCCTCCCGTGAAGTGAGGAAATTGATTTATAGTTCTCACAATGGACAATATAGTGATATTTTGTCGATTATAAAAAATGCTCCAGAGAAATACGAAAAAATTGAGGAAGATTTTCGAAAAAATAATTTTGTAATGGCCATATCTGTTATATATTTTTTACATGACAGAGAAGACCATCCAGACTTTTTATTTCCTTGGATATTTAATTTGCTTCAACACGAAAACGGTAATATTCGTTTTGCCGCTGTGCGAATGTTAGAACACGAACTTGGACCTCTCACTTATCACATTCGTTTGCCAAATGAAAAATTAAACAATCGGGAACTTTCCCCGGAACAAGCAGACATAATCCTCTATAATTTATTCATAAATCTCCATATTTTATCGACAAACTTATGGAAACCATCATATAAAAAATTCAAGTATATATCTTCTCTTCCTACTGGACCATTTAAATCCGTTCAAATGATTCTCTCTCAACTAGACGAGTATTGTGACGACAATTTTATGAATCGTTGCACAAAAGCATACACCATACGACCAACTAAGGCTACCAAAACGTTGTAAATACACCCTGTCGGGTGTTTTTTTATGTTGACAAATATACATCTTTTTGCTAAATTTATCATACCACCACAGGAGGAGGCTCTCATGAATTCTGTGCCAAGGACTCTATCTATGTTTGTACTCGTGTCTTTCATCTTGCTCTTCATCTGCCTCGCCACCACCACGTTTTTCGTGTGGAGACGACTTGCCTACCTCGAAAAGCATTGTGCACCACTTGACAACATCAACTGTCCTTGTAAGGAGGGGAAAAATTGAGACCCACACCAATTCAACGTTGTTTGGACCGTTTCGAAAAACCATTGCCACAAGGAATCACACTTCCGCCAGGTGATACTCGTTGGGAGGATGTACTCCGCCAAGTGGCAACTGCCGTTGCTGCAGAGCTGAGAGATACCAATTCTCTCAGGGGAACTCCAAAAGGAGACTCCGATGCGTAAGAAGAACAAGTTCAACAGAAATTCACCACCGGATTACAAGACCGATCCACTTGATCTTGTTTTGTATCTTTCATGGCTGGCTTTGCAGGCAACTGATTTTGTCGAAGAACCAGCAGACAATCCCAATGTAAAGGCAGTACTCGAAGCATTTTTTGCAGCATCCTCTGCAGATTTAATGCCAGAACCTGAACCAGACGCACTCGCCGAATTCCGAGACACTCTGATCCCCGGTTGGATGGAATAAGACCATCCCTCATGTCCGAGACCAAGGGCCTTCCCACAGGCCCTTTTGCTATCTTCTGTTCCATTACTTTTTCCTTCGTGAACTTAAATACAAAAACTAGAGAACAAAAAAATATGCCATGCATTATTCTTACACATCCAGATTGCCTTGCACACAATCCAGGCGTAGGACATCCCGAAACACCAAAAAGACTGAAAGCATCTCTTCAGGGTATACAAGATCTTCCACAGAATGCTTTTGTTCATATTGTTACTACCAAGGCAGAACGCACAAATCTTCTCTGCATTCATTCTGAAACATATGTTGACCAAATTCTTAACTCAGCGGGGACATATTTTAATATTGATTATGAAACAAAACTTTCACCTTATTCTGTTTCTTCTGCCCTCTGGGCTGCGGGTGCAGTATTAGAAGGGACTCGAATAGTCTTCGATAGGACAAAAATATTTAACCGCGCGTTAGCTATAGTTAGACCACCAGGACACCATGCAGGGAAAACACAGGGGCAAGGTTACTGTATTTTCAACAACGTAGCCCTTGCTGCATACGAGGCACTACATCTTGGAGCTGAACGTGTGGCAATTATTGACATAGATGCACACTTCGGGAATGGAACGCAAGAAATTTTTAATGATAATCCACGAATATTAATGATAGATATTCATCAACGTGATTTGTTTCCTAGAGGAGGTAATACTGAAGACAAAGGACAAAATCGTGGTTATGGATTTACAATCAATATACCTATAGATATAGGGAATGACCAAGAATATATTACTATTCTCGATTCAATTGTAGCTCCCGCGTTTCGTCTCTTTCTCCCTGACATAGTAATAGTCGCTCTGGGTTTTGATGCTCACAAAAATGATCTTCTTTCCAATCTTTGTATTTCTACCCATGGATACGAATCTATAATGAAACGTCTCTCATCTTTTGCATTACAATACGCCCAAAATCGATTATTAGCAGTGCTTGAAGGAGGCTATGATTTACATTCTCTTCCAGAATGTATTAAGCATACTATCTTAGCATTATCTTCGGATCAACTATTAACCCATGAACTTGTGAATAATGACGACCCGATACTCAACTCACTAAAAATTGGGATACAAAGAGAATTTCAAAAAAATATATGATACATAAAATACATGGACGATTACTTCGTATAGAAAAAAATATTATTTCAGTCTTGGTAAATGGCTGTATCAAAAAATTTTTAATCAATAACAACTCTATACCAAACAACTTAAATGTCGGTGACTTTTATTGCCTTGATATTCAAGATAATGCAGTTATACTCTGTACAATGATTGCTCGTGGAAAACATTCATCACAGGCTTTATCAGAAGTGAATCGGCTAAATATACCAACATCTAATAATACGTCGCGATTGCAGATACTCACCCTTCGCAATCAAATAATACGTGCAATTCGAGAATACTTTGAGTCAGAAAATTTTATAGAGGCTGAAGTACCTTTACTTGTGACTGGTACTTGTCCAGACCTATATATCGACTCCTTTGAAGTTGCTACGGATGGATATTTAACTACATCGACAGAATACCAAATCAAACGTTTAGTAGCAGGTGGTTTTGAACGTATTTTTACGCTAACAAAAAACTTTCGTCCAAATGATATAAGTTGGATCCACAATCCAGAATTCACAATGCTTGAGTGGTCAAGAGCCTATGCAACTCTTGACGATATAGAACAAGATGCAGAAAAACTTATAAAAATTGCCTTTGGTTCTGTATATCCAAATCGTAGCTCATTTATTTTCAATAAATGTAATGTACAAATACAAGGAACTGAATGGAAAAAGATTTCTGTACAGGAAGCATTCCGACAAATATTATCTATCAATATTGATGATGAATTTTCACTCAATTCCCTCACTGCTGGCGCCATAGAGGCTGGCATTTCAATTCCAGATTCTTTTAAAAATAATGCCCACGATATCATCAGCTTACTTCTAGCGGAAATTACACCACACCTTGGTACACAAGTACCAACATTTTTAACAGACTGGCCATCCTTCATGACAAGTTCAGCAGAGACGAAGAACTCAAACGTGTCTGAACGCTCGGAACTCTTCATAGCAGGCGTTGAAATTTCTGATGGTTTTCCTTCACTGCTGGGGGAAAAACGCCAACGTCAGATGTTTGAATTGCAGATGAATCTACGCAAGGCTCAAGGACGACCAAGTGTTCAACTTGATACAATGTATCTTGAGGCTCTTGAGGAAGGTATTCCGCCAAGTGCAGGAATGGCTCTTGGAATTGACCGCTTAATTATGGTAATCACTGGTGCAAAAAACATTCAAGAGGTATTAACCTTTTCATGGGATGAAAGATAACGATTAACCAAACAACAAAAAAATAATTTCCTAAATAATATTTTTATATTTTTTTGTTTTTCACGAAAATGGATATAAAACAAATTTAATAATACCTTTTTATCCACTTGATTTTTCCCAGCAATTCATATATACTATTTATACCTTGGATATTGTGGAGTATATGACGATGGGTCTTTTGGAAACAAAAGCGTCAACATACGATGAAGCAATATCAATTAAAACCGGTAAACACGGTTTTTTATTTTATATATTTTTTCTATGAATGTACAGAATTATTTACTCATCCTCTTTGCCGTAGTCATAACTGGTTTCATGGTTGTTGACCTTGGTTTTCTTAATAAAAAAAGTCACAAGATAGAATTTAAACCAGCATTGTACCAATCACTCTTCTGGATTGGGATGGCCATTGGTTTTGGATTGCTTGTTTTTTTCTTCATGGATAAATCCCTTGGAGCAGAATTTTTTAGTGCATACATAACAGAAAAAATGTTATCTGTAGATAACCTGTTTGTTATCATGCTCATATTCAGTTACTTTAACCTTGAAGAAAAATACCACCACAGAGTACTCTTCTGGGGTATTTTTGGAGCTATTGTGTTCCGTGGAATATTTATTCTTGCAGGATCATATATTATTCATCAATTTGCTTGGGTACTGTATATCTTTGGTGCTATCCTGGTCTATACAGGTTTCCAACTCCTTCGTGAAAAGAAAGAAGAACATGTTGACTTCAACAAAAACAAAGTTCTTAAATACGCAAAAAAATATTTACCATTTTCTCCAGACCATCACAATGGAAAATTTTTCTTAAGAAAAGAAAAAAAATTCTACTTTACCGATCTGTTCCTTATACTTCTTCTCATTGAAACTACAGATATTATTTTTGCTATGGATTCAATACCTGCTGTATTTGCCATTTCACAGAATTTGTTTATTGTATTTACCTCCAACATTTTTGCAATCATGGGACTCCGTGCTCTCTTCTTTCTCCTGGAAAATGTTCTCCATCGTTTCCATCACTTACAAAAAGGATTAGCATTTATATTATTCTTTATTGGACTCAAAATGTTAGCGGGGATATTCAGTATCCACATATCCTCCCTTGTTTCATTTAGTTTTATTATGTTTACTCTCCTTGCCTCCCTTATCCTCTCCCTTGTATTTCCAAAGAAAATATAATCTAAACAAACAGTACATATAATACCGAGCCCAACAGCTCGGTATTATATTTTTGACTTACCCACAAATTCCCTTGAAAAATCCAAAAATATATGCTACTCTATGGTCTCCACAAATAAAGGGAGCCAATCATGGCCAATACACTGAGTCAAGAACAAATTCAGTATGTAATGAGAATGAGGGAACTTGGTGTGTTCCAGGAACTTACTGGACACCGAATTCCAAAAAACAAAAAAGTCGTAGTTTGCGCATGCTCTGATGGTGACCGGCATCGGCTCACCGTGGAAGCCCTGTTGGATGCTATCCAACTGCCTAATGGAGGCACCAGGAATTTCCACGTCGTGGGGAATGCTGGTGGGCCAATCCGAGGTGATGTAGAACATCCCCTGTCGGTAAGATTCCCAGGGAGTACCCTGAGCTACATTGCTGAGGTTCTCCTCGGATGCGTATTCAAGGAAACCCCCACGATTGTGCTGTGCCCGCATGGGGTCTGTGGTGCTGAAAAGCACCTTGGGAGAAAACCCGCGGACACTGTACTGAGTATGATCCACGCCAAAGAAACACTCAGGATGTTCCTTCGGACTCCTGGGTTCATGACTTGGCTGTTGGCCCCTCTGCAGGCCCTTACAGAAAGCCAACTGGCATTTGCAAGTGAGTTGCCAGGAATTGTCAAGATTCCTCTCTTCATGGAATTTGACATGGGGGATCAAAAAATCTTCTATGTTTCCGCCAAGGAATGGCGTAAACATCATAAGGAGCCTCCCTTCACCCCCACCATCCACATCCCCACCCTCTAGTACGATCCTCGTACGTCGGCTCACACTCTGGTGTGAGTTTTTTCTTTTTTCGTATATTATTAACAGACCTTGGTCTTTATGCTATACTTTATCTGCAAGTTTATTTTTAATAAAAAAATATGGAACTGCAACAACCACTCGACTTTAAAGTAGGCTTTAAATATCCGTTTAACCGAGCAAAAGGAATGCTCAACATCTTTTGGATTTTCTTACCAATTGTGGGTTGGTTCGCTCTTGGTGGATATACCGTAAGAATTGTCCAAGGATTTATTCGTGGAGAATACAAAGAACTTCCAACAATGAAATTTGGTGA
>JAZDMW010000012.1:0-10671 GCA_043800545.1 Candidatus Magasanikiibacteriota bacterium
TTACTACCAGGATGATATCTATAATAGGTTATTTCTTTTGGCTGAATATGACTATTTTTACAATATATATTTCCTTCTTTTTCATAAAAATAGGTATTATTGTATTCTTCGCCAATACGTACATACCCTGACTGCTGTACAAATTTTTTTATTAAAAACTCTTCAGGAATTATTTGCTTCTTTTCTGTATATCGATAAATCTTTGGAATATTATCATTACTATAATCTATTTTACCTTCAAACCGAAAACAAAAAAAGAAAAGAAGTGGCAAAGAAAAACCAATGATCAATATATACACTCTATTCATAATAATATGCTCTTATTTTTCTTTATCCGAGCATCTTCAATGCATCCTTGAGGAGTACCCCCACTGGTTTGGTACCATCAAGTGTTTTTACCGTATCGCGTACTTCCTCTTTGTTATATCCCATACTCACAAGGGCTTCCACAACTTCACCGAGATTCCCAGCATCAGTCATTGGTATATTTTTATGTGCTTCTAATTTTGCTACTTTAGATTTTAATTCTACAACCAATCTTTCTGCTGTCTTTGTACCCATACCTTGTACTGCGGTCAAATATTTAATATCTCCCCTTCCAATGGCAGATTGTATTTCATCAATAGAACCAATGGATAAAATATTCATAGCATTTTTTGGTCCCACTCCTTTTACAGAAAGGAGAAGTTCAAAAAATCTTTTTTCATCCAAATCTCTAAAACCAAAAAGTTCAAGTGAAGATTCAGAAACCTTCAAATACACAGGAAGAGCCACTTCCTTTACGCTGAGAAGCTCTGCAGAATGAAGAACTGTTAAATATACTTCATACCCGACTCCCCCAGTGGTAAGAACTGTTATTTTATTTTTTGAAGTGGAAAGAATTTTTCCAGAAATATATGAAATCATATTAACGAAGATATTGTATAAAGGTTTCTACTCCAAATCCATTTGCACCAGCGCGAATCCATGATTTTCCTTTTCCCATATAACAAGACGCCAAATCAATATGTGCCCATGGATATCCTGGCTCTTTTGTTTCATTATTTACCGTGAAATATTCCAAAAAGGCTGCGCCAGTTGAGGCACCACCATATCCAGGGCCACCGACACCACCAACATTGGTAATATCTGCAATTTCGCATTTCAAGGCTTCGGTATATTCACTTCCAAGAGGAAGATGCCATAATTTTTCTCCAGACTGATTGGTACATTCCAAAATATTTTTTACAAGTATTTCGTCCGGGCTAAAAATACCAGAACGCTCCTGTCCGAGTGCTACCACGCAAGCACCAGTCAAGGTTGCAAAATCTACTACCACTTTTGGTGTATACCTATGTGCATAGCACAGTGCGTCTGCAAGAATAAGTCTTCCTTCAGCATCTGTGTTTTCTATAAGTACTGTTTTTCCATTCATGGCTGTCAAAATATCGTCTGGACGATACGATGAACCACTTGGCATATTCTCACACGCTGGAATAAGACCAATAATATTTTTCTTCAAATGAAGTTCTGCTGATGCTTTTATGATTCCCAAAACCGTTGCTGCACCAAGCATGTCAAACTTCATATCCTTCATAGAATTTGCTGGCTTCAAAGAAAGTCCGCCAGAGTCAAAAGTAATTCCCTTTCCAACAAATACATAGGGTTTTTCATTTTTCTTCCCATTGAGGTATTCGAGAATAATAAACTTTGGAGGGAGATCAGACCCTTGTGATACTCCAAGTAAACATCCCATACCAAGTTTTTCCATATCCGTACGTTCAAGAACCTTTACCTTCACCCCATTTTCTTTTTGCTCCAATTTTTTTGCCTCTTTTGCCAAATATTCTGGGGTAATAATAGAAGGAGGAATATTTCCTAATGTTCGTGTGAACAAAACTCCAGAAGCAATTTTACTTCCCTCTTCAATTCCCTTTTGCAATAATTTCTTTTCACTTGGTTTCAAATCTGCACAAATTTGTATTTCGTCAAAATGAACAACTTTTGCATCTTCTTCACGATACTCATCAAAAGCATATTGTGCATTTTCGCAGGTGATCACTATTTTTTCTCCAAGTACTCCCACATCAAATTTTTGCAGTGTTTTTTCTCCGAAAAATATTCCTCCTTTTTTTATTTTTTTTCCTTGCATTGCCATGACCGCACTTCCAATGGCTTTCCGAAAATCTTCCAGAGTACATTTTTTATATTCTCCCAACCCTACAAAAAATACTCTCATATTTTCCAAAAGAGTATAATGCAATTCTAAAGATTTCCCCTCAAAATCCTTCTGTTCCTTCAGGTGTATCAATTTTTTATATATATTTTCTTCAAGTCCCCCACTGTCCATTTTATCTGAGAAAACAGGAACAATTATTCCCTCCACTGTCTCTATTTTTTTTACAAGATTATATTGAGTCATATATGTATACAATAATTTACCTCTCTATCTTATGCAAAAAAAATGATTCTGGCAAGTATAAAAGAAAAACCTCATACATCGCCTGCAAAAGCATTTGACATATGAGGTTCTCA
The DNA here is from genome assembly GCA_043800545.1 of Candidatus Magasanikiibacteriota bacterium. Classification (GTDB taxonomy): domain Bacteria; phylum Patescibacteriota; class Patescibacteriia; order Magasanikbacterales; family UBA922; genus 1-14-0-20-39-34. The sequence continues at coordinate 2,515 of JAZDMW010000012.1, forward strand.
AAGGTGGGGGGAATTGGTAGGCTACTTGCGGACGGCGAGGAACTTACGTCCCAAAGGATAATCCCCGAAGCCACGCGAGGACATGACTTTGAGAGTCCGATAGGAAGGGAATTCTGAACCCAAATATGGGAATCCCGAAGGGCAATCCCCGCCGAGACACATGATGAGGAACTTTCCACGCTGCACTTCGGGGTAGGTCGCCCCGAACGCCAGCAGTTCCGCCAACGTGGCCGGACGCAGACCTTGCTCCTCGAGGTACGTGTAAACCTCCTCGGGGGTCCTAGGATTCCACTTCAGTGACACCAGTTGCAATGTGACCTCGGTCACGCCCTCGCCATCGATGATGGGAAAGCGCTCCTTGTCTTCCACAAAGTCGTAGTGGCCATCGTAAACCATCTTCTCCAGTGTCCGACTGAAGTCAACGGAGACGATGTAGTCTGAAGGCTGGCCGTTGACGGACTGGGGATCTCGCAGAAACCCCTGCAACATCTCTCGAGTAATACGACCCGCCTTGCCCTGGGCGATCAGTTCGCCAACCTGTTCCAGAGTGATCTCGCTCACGATACCTTCTCCCGGCATCCACTGTCAAACAGATTTGCATCCAGCACCATGCTGAACATATCACTGCCAATAACAGATAGACACCTGATATGACCAAGGGGGAATCCTTGGCCTTCTTTTGACTAATTTTTTCTAAATTACGCCAAAAGAAAGCAAGGAAACACCCATTTACAAAAGAACATTTGAATAATCTAAAATAACATGTTTTCTCCATTTTGTCAAGTATTCATTGTATGCAAAATCATGATATAATAATCTAAAGAAAATATTCTATGAAAATCACCATTATTGGAACCCACTCAACCGGAAAAACAACAATTATTGAACAACTCAAAAATACTCTTCAGATACATGGAAAAGAAGTATTTGTAATTCAGGAATTGGCCAGAGAGTGCCCTTTACCAATAAATGAAACCACAACACTTGAAGCACAAAAATGGATACTAGAAAACCAAATACAAAGAGAAAATGAAATTGATCACACGAATAGAATACTCATTACTGATCGATCATCATTAGATAATTTTGCATACATGTACCGTGCACTCGGAGAAAATACTCCAGAACCATTTGAAAAACTAGCAGTGGAACACATGAGTACCTATGATTTTATTTTTAAGACACAAAAATTGGATATTGATGCAACACGAGATAAGGTTCGCTCCACAGATTATGAATTCAGAGATACTATGGACTGGCTTATTTATCATCTGCTAGAAAAACATACTGTCCCCTATTATCTTCTTCGAACCAGCACGGATGTAAATCTCCATGTACAAGATATTTGTAAAACCATTTGTCAAAAAACACAAGATGAACATATCTGTCTTCTCCATCAGACATCTCTTCTTTAACACAAAAGCCACTCAAGGTGGCTTACGTGGCGGGATTAAACAAGAGAACCTGCCAGGTGGCAGGTTCTTTCTTTATCTCAAATTTTTTGACTCTATAATCTTTCTTGCCCGTTTCAGTCCTTCTTCAGGATTCATTCTTCTATTCATCACATCATCAATGATTTTTCGGATATCTCCACTTTCGTAATCATTATTTCCAAGCTGGTATGCTTCTTGCCAAAGAACTTGAAGTTCTGACATGACATCTTGGTGTGATTCTTGTTGTTCCATATTATTCTTGTTTTATGACTGTTAAAAATACACTTTGTTCCCCTATTTTGACTTCTTCACTTCCATTTCCTTCTCGTATGTCACTCGCCAAAACAGATTTTTTGAGTTCATCCATATATTCTTGAATAACAGTCTTCACCATTTGATCTTCCGTTGCAAATTCCACTTGAACAGTGTCTTCTATCGTCATATTTGCATTTTTTCTCAATTGATTTATTCCACGAACCAGTTCACGGAGTAAACCTTCTTTTTGCAATGCTTCTGTTACTTCTGTAGAGAGTCCTATTTGTATATTTTTATCTTCTCTCATGACCAAAGATTCCTGTGTTTGTATTGTTTCAACAAATTTTACTTCTTTCACATTGAGTTCGTCAGCAATCAATGATTCTAAATCTTTGGAAAGCTTTTCTCCGTGATACAGAACATACTGAAGCGGTTGTCTTACACGAATCTTTGCTTCACTTCTTGCAGAAAGTCCCAATTCTACCATATTTCTTGCATTCTGCATCTGCACAAGCACTTCTTCGTTCACTACATTTTCTTCTCTCTTTGGCCACATTTGCAAATGAACTGACTCACCAAAATTATTTTTATTTACCACACTCTGATACACAGTTTCTGCAATAAACGGAGTAAAAGGAGCCATGACTTTTGCGAGTGTTTGAAGTGTATAACGAAGTGTAGATAAAGCCTGCTTACTGTCTTCTCTGTCATCTCCTTTGAAACGATCACGACTTCTTCTCACATACCATTGAGATAATTCCGTTACAAAATCCAAAATTGGTCTGGTTGCTTCTGCTAATTTATATTCTTTCATGGCAACCGTCACCTCTTGTATCATGCCTTGTTCCAAAGAAAGAATCCACTTATCCAAAACATTTTTGGAATCAGGGATTTCAATTTCACCTTTTTCTGTATTCTCATCTGCAAACATTTCATAAAAAGCCAGAACATTAGAAAGAGTATTAATAAGTTTATTATATACCTCTCGTACTCCTGCTTCAGAGAAATTTAAAGCCTCAGCATGCATAACAGGAGAACTGGTCAAATAAAAACGCATTGCATCAGCCCCATATTTCTCAAAAATTTCATTTGGATCAGGATAATTTTTAAGACGTTTACTCATTTTCTTTCCATCCTCAGCCAAAACCATTCCGTTTACAATAACATTCGTAAATGCACCAGTTGATTCTTTTTTTGGAATCACAGGATTTTCTCCCAAAGTTAGAGCCGTTGCAAGTACATGGAGTGTATAAAACCAACCACGTGTTTGATCCTGTCCTTCTGCAATAAACTCAGCTGGAAATCCGGCTTCAAACTTCTCTTTATTTTGAAATGGATAATGCATTTGACCATATGGCATTGAACCAGATTCAAACCAACAATCAAATACTTCTGGAACGCGAGTATACTTTTTTCCATCTTTCTCAAAAGTAATTTCATCCACAAAATGTTTATGAAGATCCGTTATCTTTTGTCCACATAATAGTTCCAATTCTCCAACTGAACCAAAACACAAAGTCTCTCCATCTTCATTTTTCCAAATTGGAAGGGTTGCTCCCCAATATCTCGTGCGGGATACTGCCCATTCACGAGCTCCTTCAAGCCACTTTCCAAATCTCCCATCTTTAATATGATCAGGAACCCAATGAATTTTTTCATTATTCTTGAGGAGTTGTTCACGAATTTTTGGAACGTCAATAAACCAACTACTGGTTGCGTAGTTCAAAAGTGGGGTATCACATCTCCAACAATGTGGATAGCTGTGTTCATATTTTGCCTTAGAAAACAATTTTCCATTATGTGCAAGCCATTTAATAATCTCAACATCTGTTGCCATGTGATCATCCTTTGGTTTTACTTCCATTCCACGAAAATCTGTGACCGCATCAATAAATTTCCCTTCCATTGAAACATGCTGTACAAAACCAACATTTTCTTTTTTTCCAACAGCATAATCATCCTCACCAAAGGCAGGAGCAATATGGACTATTCCTGTACCATCTTCTGTAGTAACAAAATCTCCAGCAACAACACGAAATGCATTTTCTGTATCAGAAAAATATGGGAACAATGGTTCATACGAATACCCAAGCAATTCTTTTCCTGGAATTTCTTGTACCACTTCATACTCAAGTCCTTCCATCACAGAAGAAACTCTTTCTTTTGCCATGATATATATATTCCCTTCTTGTTTTACACATACATAAGTAATATTTTCTCCAACAGCCAAAAGAACATTTCCTGGGAGTGTCCAAGGAGTTGTCGTCCAAGCGAGGATATATACATCTTCTGTAACACCAAGTTTTTCTTTTATTTTTTCCTCAACTTTGAACTTCGCGGTTGCAGAAATATCTTTAATATCTTTATACCCTTGTGTTACTTCAAAATTAGAAAGTGGTGTGACACAACGAGGACAAATATGCATTGCTTTTTTCCCTTCATACACCAAGCCCTTATCCCACAGTTGTTTAAATACCCACCACACACTTTCCATAAAAGAAATATCCATGGTTTTGTAATCATTCTCCATGTCTACCCATCTCCCCATTCTTTCTATGACTTTTTTCCAATCCTCTGCATATTGTAAAACTGTACTTCTGCAAGCTTCATTAAATTTTGCAATACCGTATTCTTCTATATCCTTTTTTGTAGCAAGGTTCAAATCTTTTTCTATAATATTTTCAATTGGAAGACCATGACAATCCCATCCCCATTTTCTTTCTACTCGGTAGCCATTCATAGTCCAAAAACGTGGAACCACATCCTTCATGGTTGACGCCACAATATGTCCATAATGTGGAAGTCCAGTAGCAAAAGGAGGACCATCATAAAAAACATAGGGGTTCTTTTCATCCCTTTCTTCTACTGATTTTTGGAATGTATTATCCTTCTTCCAAAACTCAATTATTTTTTTCTCATTTTCATTTGCGTTATATGGCATATACAAATATTAATATCACCTTACTATTATAATAAAAAAAACACCATTTCGTATAGGGGCCAGACTTTCTGACGGTACCACCCTATTTGGTGCTTCATTCACAGCGCTTACGGGCTTACCCGGGAAATTCTACTTTCTAATGATTTCTTTTTCCAGCTCGTGGTTGATTGCCACTCAATTGCTTTTGTAATTGTATGAGTAGTTTATCCAAAAAAAGAATTTTTGTCAAATGAAAAGACCCTTGTTTTTTCAAGGGTCGGGTGGGTGCAAAATATGGTGGGCTTTAGGAGTGAAGCGGAAGTGGTGCTGATTTCCCATGATCGGAACAAGCACAGGCTCAACAATCTCTTGAATAACCCCAAACGCAGTTACTATCTGTTGAATATCCGGGTTCGGGTCAGAAAGTTCATTCCGAGCAAATACTGTTTTCCTCCCAGGTCTGAAAAACAGTTCTCTCAACAAATCCATATTCCTTTCTCTGGTCTTCCGAGTGCTCGAAATAAACTCCTCGGATGATCCACTGTGCAAAAAATGCACGAGCTCAAAATACGAATCATCGTGAAAAACATACTCGGAAGCACCCAACCGGATATTGTTCTCATCCATTGTGAGACGAGGGACGAGAGAGATGACGGAGAGGTGAAGACATTTGGAAACCAAATTCCTCCAATACTCCTCAGAAAAGTGTTCGTCCTGGAACCACTCATCGAACCTGTCAGCGAGTTTTCTCGCGAGGTCAAGCATGGTAAAAACCTGCAACCTCCTCAGAATTCTCATGCCCTCCTGTTCTTTGTCACTGAAAGAAATTCCATTGACCATGTGATCGCCCATGACACCCTCCCCACAGGTTGTTTCTCTCAGATTACATCACAAAAGAACAATTTTGTCAATGAATCAGTTGTATTGTTGACAAAATGCTTAAATGATGTTAATTTATACTGTCCAAACAATACGAAGGAGAAGATTCATCATGAGGGATAAAAAAAGAAAAGGGATTGTCAGAGAACTTACTGTCTTGGAAAGGTTGTACAACCTTGCAGTGTTGTGGAGAGACCAACAACCCACAGATGAAGTCATCCAGGCGATTCAGGAACTGAGGAACCGTATTCAAATGCTCAGAGACGCACTCGAACCACCACATACACAATAAACCCACCTTCTGCCGATTTCATATCGGCACCCCCAAAAGAACATCACCCTGTGGTGTTTTTTTGTTGAGTAAAAACCGAAACACAGGTATAATATATGAGTAATTGTAATATACTCTTTTATGTACGAAGGAAAAATATATATCGCCTCAGATCACGGAGGATACCAACTCAAAAAAAGAATTGTCCGTTATATAGAAAATGAACTCATGAGCGAAGTGGAAGATATGGGTCCCCACGAATATATGGAAAACGATGATTATCCAGATTATGTAATTCCCCTTGCAAAAAAAGTTGCTGGAGAAAATGCACGAGGAATTGTCATTTGCTCCAATGGAATTGGTGTATGTATTGCAACAAATAAAGTAAAAAATATCCGTGCAGGAATTGGATATAACATGATGGCAGCAGAAACCATGATGCAAGATGATAATACAAATATTCTTTGTCTTGCAGCAAAAGGTCTTACAGAAGACCATGCTTTGTCTGTTGTAAAAATCTGGTTAGACACTCCTTTTTCCGAGGCAGAAAGACATATACGAAGACTTGAAAAAATTCATGCACTTGAATCATAACTTATGATTGTCCCCGCAATTCTTGCATACAATAAACAGGCATTCCAAAAATATATTCATCACCTGGAAAAGCATACAAAATACATCCAAATAGATATTACAGATGGTAAATTTGTTGCGAGTAAAACTTGGAACAATGTGAGACAAATAAAAAAAATGCTTCCGAAAGATCTTAAAATTGAAATTCATCTCATGGTAAAAAATCCAGAAAAGTATGCAAGAAAATGGAAAAAAATACCACAACTTGAAACGATTATTTTTCACAGTGAGGCTGTAAAAAATATTACAAAAACCGTGAGGAAATTAAAAAAATACAAAAAACATATTATTGTAGCCATCAATCCTGAGGTACATATAAAAACACTTTTTCCAGTTCTCCGACACATAGATGGTGTACAATTTATGACCGTATTTCCGGGAAAACAGGGGCAGATATTCCTACAACCGGTTGTTGAGAAGATAGAAAATTTCCATGAAAAATTTCCAGAAGTCGCCATCTCTGCTGATGGAGGTATAAATGAAAAAAATATACCATCTCTCAAAAAAGCTGGCGTAACAAAATTTTGCATTGGGAGTGGAATACTGCATGGGGATGTGAAAAAGAATTATCTAAAAATGGAAAAAGCATTAAAAAACAGAAAATAAAATTCTGTTTTTTATTTATCCCCAATTGACGGTCCCCTTTGCTCCTGGTATATTTCGTACATAAATATAACTCATACTTTATGCTCGACCTTGTTATTATCGGTGCTGCTGCCGCCGGTTCATCTGCTGCTATTTATGCTGCAAGAAGAAATTTGAATTTTATTATTATTACAAAAGATATTGGAGGTGAAGTCGCTCTCTCTGGTGAAGTAGAAAACTGGCCAGGAATCCAAAAAATTTCTTGTTTTGAGCTTGCAAAAAATTTTGAGGACCATGTAAAATCCTACGGAGTAAAGATCGAAGAAGGATATGAGGTAATCTCCATAAAACAAGAAAAAAATTATCATATTGTAACAGCAAAAAATGTTCTTGGGGAAGAAAAACAATTTGAAACCATTGCTGTTGTCGTTGCAAGTGGTATTCATCCAAGACATTTGAATATCCCAGGAGAAAAAGAATTTAGAGGTAAAGGAGTTACTTATTGCACTGTATGTGATGGACCATTTTTTAAAGGAAAAATTACAGCAACTATTGGATCTGGAAATTCTGCTCTTGAATCTGCTCTCATGCTTGGCACCATGGTCACAAAAGGATACGTACTGACCAAATATGATAATACTCCAGAGGATAAAGGCGGTTTTCCAAAAGGAGAAAATATTCTTATTGATAAAGTAAAAAAACTCCAAAATATTGAAATTCTGTACAATACAGATATTACAGAAATTATTGGAAATACTTTTGTAGAAAAAATTACATATACCGATAAAAAAACAGGAGAAACACACGAACTCGAAACAAATGGTGTTATGATTCATGCAGGTCTCGTGCCAAATTCTGACTTTGTAACCTGTGGCACGAAAACTCCAGCTAAAGAACTTGAAATAGACATACGATGCAAAACAAGTTGCCCTGGTGTATTTGCTGCAGGTGATGTGACAAACATCCCTTACAAACAAATATCCATTTCTGCTGGGCAGGGTGCTATTGCAGCACTTTCTGCGATCGATTATATTAATAAATGGAGACTGGAAGAATAACAAATCAAAGAACAGCCGAAAGGCTGTTTTTTTATTGTGAATAACAAATAATTTTGATATACTACAAGTACTTACAAACTCTAGCCTGTCACTTATGTTTGACCTCATCACCATTGGAGATGC
>JAZDMW010000014.1:0-9278 GCA_043800545.1 Candidatus Magasanikiibacteriota bacterium
GGGGACGTAACATATATTCTTGTATCTGCCACCAGCGAGTGGAACGCTCTTATACAAATATACGTTTTCCGTCATATACTTTTGTATATATTTAAATTGGACAATTTTATGTTAAGAATTCGTCTTCAACGAATGGGTAAGAAAAAACAACCAACATATCGTTTTATCGTTTCAGAGAAAACAAAGGATACACAAGGAAGATCTCTTGAAATCATTGGTAAATATAACCCTATTGTGAATCCAAAAGTTTTGGAAATCAATAAGGAACGTGTACTTCATTGGATTTCTGTTGGTGCTCAACCATCAAATACCGTAAATAATATCCTTATTAAAGAAGGTATTATCACAGGAAAGAAAATGAAATCTGTTACCATTACAACAAAACGCGCAAAAAAGATTGCAGACAAGAAAGCACAATAATTGAAAAAATAAAAAAACAATGGTTACTCACCATTGTTTTTTGTTTATGCTCTTTTCAAAATTCTTTCCTTAATACTTCTTGTATCTATCTTTTTTTCATAGAGCTGTAGAGTGGTTGTTGTAATTATATCCCAGCTATACAGATTGCGACTTATTTCTTTTTGTTCTTCGCCCATAAGTGACAATTGTTCTTCTGACATATGTGCAAACTCGTACATTTTTTGTGCAAGGCTGTAGACATCGTTAATAGGAACAAATGCCTCTGGGGTTGGAATAAGTTCTCGGTGTTCCGAGATATCTGAGACAATAGAAGGAGTTCCATAACTCATGGCTTGGAGAACTGTAAGTGGAAGTCCTTCATTTAATGAAGGATGTACCAAGGTTTTTGCATGAGCAAAAAGTTCTTCTAGAAGATCACCAGAAATAAATCCTGTAAAGAGAATATCTTTTCTTCCCTCAGCCATACGATGAAGTTCTTCAACATATTCATCTGTAAAGGCAGAGCCTCCGGCAATAGCCAATTTCATGTTTTGTATTTTTTCATCTTGTGGGTACATTTCTTTCATGCGGATAAAGGCATGTATAAGAGTATGAACTCCTTTATGACGTACAAGACGTGAAATCATGGTAAAGTAATTTTTTGGTTCAAGGCCAATTTTTTCAATGTTGATTATCCCGGGAGTTTTTGTATTTTCTGTAACTCCATTTGGAATATAATGGGTGTCTGCATTGTATTCATTGATACAATAATTTTGAAGACTTCTTGAAACAGTAATCGTTTCATGAGCGAATTTACAAGCAGCTCTTTCTCCAATACGAAGCATGAGTTTTGCAAAAACACCCCATTTTTGATGTTGTCTATCTATACAATGGAAGGTAGTTACCACCTTGATATGTGGAGCAAAGATACGAGGAATCCAAGAAAGAAGAGCTGGACCTACCCCATGATAGTGGATGATATCGTATTTTTGGATAATAGCATCAAGAGTTGAAGCAAAAGTATGTGAAATGGCATCCAGGTGTTTTGTATGGATATTTGGAGTAATTTCCACGTTAATACCTTGAAAGTTCTGGTTTCCTTCTTCTGTATACCATTTTCTACTATAAACTGTCACATTTTGACCAGCCTGAACAAGGCGCAAAGAGAGCTCTTGCACATGTTGTTCAATTCCGCCGTATTTGGCAGGAATACCTTTTTGTCCGATCATTGCGATTTTCATATATTTTTTCGCTTTGTTCAGTTTAAATTAACGGGCTATCTTATCACATTTTTGGTATTTTGTCAAGGGGGGAAAACAAAAAAAAGTATATAAAAAAGATGGTATTTTTGAATGTCTGTATATTTGCCTTATTTTAGGCAAAAAGACATGGGGATAACTCTCTTTTGACAAGAGAACACATGTTCTCTATAATATATACATGGGAGGAATCAAAATATATATTTATTAATACTTTTTTATATGACAAAAGGTCTCTATACAGAGAGAAAAGACAGACTTATTGGATTTTATAAAAAATTTAAAAGGCTCCCTACGTATGATGAGTTCGCTGAGGTGTTTAATGTAGTTTCAAAGGGGTCTATTCATAAATATGTACAAAAATTTATAGAAGACGGTCTGCTAGAAAAAAGTGAAGCAGGAAGACTCGTCCCAACAACAAAACTGTATGGTGTACGTGTGCTCGGCTCTGTACAAGCTGGGTTTCCGACAACAGCAGAGGAAGAAGATGTTGGGACATTGAGTCTTGATGAGTTTCTCATAGACAATCCAGATGCAACGTATATGCTTTCTGTCGCTGGAGATTCTATGATTGATGCTGGGATTGTTCAGGGAGATATGGTGGTGGTTGATCGGGCAAAAGATCCAAAGAGTGGAGATATTGTCGTCGCTGATGTAGATGGGGATTGGACTTTGAAATATTTTGTCCAAAGGGGAGGAAAAGTTTTTCTTCGCGCGGCAAATAAAAATTATCCAGATATTCATCCACAAGATGAATTGGTTATTGGAGGAGTGGTGACGAGTGTTATCCGTAAATATTAGCAGTTTACTCACTTAAAATATTGTATGAAAACAAAAACAAAAAATTTGACTCGTGCAATATTCCATATTGATGCAGATGCCTTTTTTGCAAGTTGTGAGCAATCGTTAAATCCTCGTTACCGTGGAAAGCCAGTTGTTGTGGGTCGTGAACGGGGAATTGTTACAGCTTTTAGTTACGAAGCAAAGGCGATTGGTATAAAACGTGGCATGAGCATATATGAGGTAAAACAAAATCATCCTGAAGTCATTATTCTTCCAGGAAATTATGAAGCCTATAGTCTTTTTTCCAAACGTATTTTTTCTTTACTCCGTCGGTATACGAATATCGTGGAAGAATATAGCATTGATGAAGCATTCGCAGATATGACAGGAATGGAAAAACCCTTAAAAATGACTTATGAAGAAATTGGGAAAGATATTCAAATGACTATTCAAAAAGAATTGGGAATTACGGTATCTGTAGGAATCTCTGAAACAAAAAGTTTAGCAAAGCTTGCATCAAGTGTTCATAAACCTGCTGGGTTAGCTCTTATCACCAAAGAAGATATCCCAGATTTTTTGAAAAAGGTTTCGGTAGGGAGTATTTGGGGTGTTGGTTCGAGTACTGCTCATTATATGAATCAGTTGGGTATGTATACGGCTTGGAGTTTTGTGGTTCATCCACATGATTTCGTTCAAAAGTATTTTACAAAACCTCATCAAGAAATTTGGAGAGAACTTCGTGGGGAAATGGTATATTGTATTTGTACTGAGGCAAAAACGTCCTTTGCTTCTATTTCAAAAACACATACCTTTTCTTTTCCAAGCAAAGACAAAGGGTATATATTTGCAGAATTGGTGAAGAATATGGAAAATGCCTGTACGAAAGCAAGAAGTTTTCGTTTGAGTGCAAAGAAAATTCGTATTTTTTTGAAAAGACAGGATTTTACTTTTGATACGATTGAATTGTGTCTGCATAGAAACTCCGCATATCCTCATGATATGATGAAATGTATTCGTGATGCTTTTAACACCACTTATACAAAAGGGATTTTATACAGAGCAACGGGGATAGTGCTTTCTGAACTTGGAGATGAAAAGGAAATACAAATGAATCTCTTTGAATCTTCCGTAATTCCAGAAAAATTTGCTCGTGTGTATTCTGCTGTTGATGCACTTTCCAAAAAATTTGGAAAAAATACTTTGCATCTTGGATCCAGTTTAAAAGCACATGCTTCGAAACATTATTTACCGTTTCCCGTGCTTCCTGCAAAGAAACATATGAATATTCCGCATCTTTCTTCTGTACATTAAACGTTCACAATTGTGAACGTTTTTTTGTTCTTCATTTCGTGATATAATAATAACATATTGAAGAACAATAATTTTTTTTCATGACACAAGAACAAAAGAAAAAAAAGATATACAAAAAAGCATATATTGTTACGGTAGATATGGGATATGGGCATCAGCGTGCGGTGTATCCTTTAAAAGATATTGCTGCTGAACCAACAAACATAGAAGGTTGTTGTATTGTGAATGCCAATATTTACCCGGGAATTCCGAGAATAGATAAAACGCGTTGGGAAAGTGGAAGAAAGTTGTATGAAACGGTATCACGGTTTAAAAAGGTACCTTTTTTGGGAGGGAAGGTTTTTACCTTTATGGATTACCTTCAGAGAATTGAACCTTTTTATCCAAAAAGAGATTTATCCAAGCCAAGTGCACAAGTAAAACAGATATATAGAATGATTGGACGTGGCTGGGGACGCGATCTTATACAAAAGCTGAATCAAAACCCACTTCCATATATAACTTCTTTTTTTACAACTGCTTTTTTTGCTGAAGAGCATGGATATAAAGGGGATATTTATTGTATTTGTACAGATACAGATATTAGTCGTGCTTGGGCGCCACTCTATCCACACAAGAGTAGAATAAAGTATCTTGCCCCAAATAAACGTGTTCGTGAACGTTTAAAATCATATGGTGTTCGGGAAGATAATATTTTTGTTACTGGATTTCCATTGCCGAAAGAAAATATTGGAGGTGCAAATTTAAAAATTTTAAAAGAAAGTCTTGGAAAAAGAATCATGAATTTGGATCCGCATGGAAAATATAGGAAAAAATATGAAAAGGTGTTAAGTTATTATCTTGGTTCCCATTTTTGTACAGGTAAAAGTGACCATCCATTGACTATTACTTTTGCTGTTGGAGGAGCTGGTGCACAAAGAGATGTGGGTGTAACGATATTGAAAAGTTTGCAGAAAAAAATTGATCATGGTGAAGTCATACTCAATTTAGTGGCTGGTTCACGAAGAGATGTTTACAAATATTATAGAGAGGAAATAAATAAACTTCATTTTAATAGACGAAATGCAGGTGCAGTACGTATTATTTTTGCTGAAGAAAAAATAGAATACTTTAAAAAATTCAATAAAGCACTTTTAACAACAGATGTATTATGGACGAAGCCAAGTGAACTTTCTTTTTATGCTGGTCTTGGTATGCCAATCATTATGGCACCGGTCATTGGGTCACAAGAAGAATTTAACAGGGCTTGGCTCCATTCTATTAATGCTGGATTTGAACAGGAAGATCCTGCATATACGCATGAATGGCTTTTCGATTGGCTTGAATCAGGTTGGCTCGCTGAAGCTGCTATGGAAGGATTTTTGGATGCTCCAAGAAATGGAGTTTATCACATAGAAGATGTTGTTCTCCGCGGAAAGAGAAGTGAAATAGAGGACTTGCATCTCATATAAAAGAAATATGTTTTGGTTTTTCATGGCGACAATTGGATATTTAATCATGGGATTTGTTTTTGTACTCGACAAATTTATTTTGGAGAAATCTGTGAGTAAACCTGTGGTATATACGTTTTATTCTACTATTTTCATGTTTGTAGCTTTTTTAGCATATCCATTTGGGGTGACATTGCTTCGTGGAATGGATTGGGTATGGGCTCTTGTTGCAGGATTAACTTTTGGTTTTGGACTCTGGACCATGTTTAAAGCAGTTGAAACTGGAGAAACGAGTCATATTAGTCCTTTTCTGGGTGCTGTTATTGCAATTTTGACCTATGGAATGTCTTCGCTTTTTTTACAAGAAGTGATGAATGCGATGCAAATTGTAGGAATTTTATTTCTTGTCTTTGCCTCTATGCTTCTTTCTTTTGAAAAGAGTAAAAAACATAGTGGTTTTCATGTTGGTTTCCTCTGGGCAATATTTTCTGGTTTGCTTTTTGCTGTTTCTCATGTCAGTACAAAATATATATATGGTCAGTATGATTTTTTGACTGGCCTTGTGTGGACACGTGCATTTATTGGGATTGTCGGTATGATTACTCTCTTTTTTCCATCAGTCAGAAAAGTATTTAAAAAGAATACAAAGAAACCAAAAAAAGAGGAGTACGCAGAAAAGCATGTTGTTGCTATTGTGATAACCAATAAGGTTTTAGCAGTGATTGGTGTGATTGCCATACAATATGCAATTGCGGTTGGAAGTGTTACGTTGGTGAATGCGCTTGCAGGAATGCAATTTGCGTTTATGTTCCTTATCATTATTACACTTACGAAATTTGCCCCAAAGGTGTTTAAAGAATTTTTTACGAATCGTGAGTTAGTACAGGAATGGATTGCTATCTTTTTTATTCTCATTGGTTCAGGATTGCTTGTTTTATGAAAAAATATATTATTTTAAGTATTGTTGTCGTTATTGTTGGAATTATCTATTTTTGTAATAGAAAAACATACCCCATCCAATTTGGTTTAAGTTTTGATCGTGATTATGCAAATTATCTCGGTTTAGATTGGAAAAATGTTTATACAAAAATGCTTACAGATTTGAAACCAAAGTATATCCGTATATCTGCAAATTTGGATACCCTTGAAAGTGAAAAAGGAAAATATACTTTTGCAGATTTAGATTGGCAAATGAATGAAGCAAAAAAACACAATACCAAAGTACTTTTGGTCATTGGACAAAAAACACCACATTGGCCAGAATGTCATGTGCCGAATTGGTTTCAGGGTATTTCACAGGAGGAAACAAAAACTGAGTTATTAAAATATGTTCGTACTGTTGTTGAAAGGTATAAAGGACATTCTGCATTAGATATATGGCAAGTAGAAAATGAACCATTTATACATTTTGAGTTTGGACAATGTGTAAATTATAACAGTGAATTTACGTATGATGAGATTGCTCTTGTCCGAGAATTAGATTTGAAACATAAGATACTTGTAACAGATAGTGGGGAAATGGGATTGTGGAGAAAAGCAAGAAAAGCAGGGGATTATTTTGGAACGACTTTGTATAGGATAGTGCGTACGCCGAAAGGGTATATTTGGTCATATGATTGGGTCCCAGCTGTCATTTATAGGTGGAAAGCAGTATTGACTGGTGTGAACTTAGATACTTTCTTTATTGCTGAACTTCAGGCAGAACCCTGGCTCACTGGAGAGCATCCAAAGAATACCCCTCGTGAAGAGCAGGAAGAAACAATGAATCTTTCTCGTCTTGCCCGTCATGCAGAGTATGCCCGACATGTGGGTGCAAGCCGTGCTTACCTTTGGGGTGTAGAATGGTGGTATTTTATGGAAGAAAATTATGGGGAAAGAGGATATTTAGAATTGGGGAAAGATATCTTGACGAATTTTTAAAACTAGTATATAATAGTTCTTGTTAAATGCACGCCTAGCTCAGTTGGTTAGAGCATCTCGTTTACACCGAGAGGGTCAGGGGTTCGAATCCCTTGGCGTGTACAATAAACAGGAACAGAAGTCCTGTTTTTATTTTTGATATATCTTTTTATGAAGACGCTTACAAAAAAGACCTTTGAGATATATTACCAACATACAAAAAAATATGCTTTGGGCGTATTTGCGGTTATATTTGGAAATATGATGGTTTCTATTATTGAAACCGTTACTCCATTGTATTATCGGCAATTTTTTAATGTTATTTACGAAGCAACGAATGTTGGTGCTGTAAAAGGACTTTTATTGGGTGTTCTTATTAAGATTTTTCTTTTATATTTAGTGAGTTGGTTTGTTTGGAGATTAGTGGAATTTATCTATACATACATTCACACGAATATTTTAAAAGAACTCACGAGAACCTGTTTTAACTATATCCATCAGCATAGTGTTTCTTTTTTCAATAATAATTTTATTGGGTCACTCGTAAAAAAGGCAGGAAGATTTACATGGTCTTTTGAATCTCTTTTTGATACTGTGGTTTATAATCTTGTTCCTGCATTTGTTTCTCTTACCGCTATCTTAATTATTCTCGGAATGAAAAATTTCGTTTTCATGTTAATAATTTTGGTGTGGTTTGTTTTATTTTTACTTGTTAACTATTTATTTAGCAAGTTTAAGATGAAATATGATTTGAAGCGTTCTGAATTGGATTCCAAAGTAAATGGACATTTTGCAGATACTCTCACAAATCATGTGAATGTAAAATTATTCAATGGATATGAAAAAGAGAAAAGAGAGTATGTGAATGTTACCGGAGAGTTACAAAAGATGATGCTCTTTACCTGGAATCTTTCGAATCTTGGTTTTGGTCTTATTGGGTTGTTTGTTATCGCCCTTGAAATATCTCTTATGTATTTTGCGATTATTCTGTGGGAAAGAGGTATTTTTACCCCCGGAGATTTTGTACTCATCCAGAGTTATGTTGTCATTATTCTTCATAAGACATGGGATTTTAGCCGAATTATTCGTAACTGGTATGAGAGACTTGCTGATGCTGCAGAAATGACAGAAATTTTTGTAACCCCTCATGAAATAGAAGATAGACCTGGGGCTAAAGAGTTAGAAGTAAAAAAAGGTGAGATTGAATTTGAAAATGTGAGTTTTAATTATAGAAAAACGAGAAAGATACTCAAGAAATTTACTCTCGTATTTCGACCAGGAAAAAGGTATGCACTTGTGGGACCTTCTGGAGCAGGAAAGTCTACGGTAATCAAATTGCTTTTACGTCAGCATGATATTTCTGGTGGAAAGATATTTATAGATGGGCAGGATATCGCAAAGGTGAAACAAGAGAGTTTGTGGAAAAATATTTCTTTTGTTCCTCAGGATCCAATTTTATTTCATCGTTCTATTTTAGAAAATATCCGTTATGGAAGATTTGATGCGACTGATGATGAAGTCTATGAGGCTGCAAGGAAAGCAAATTGCCATGAGTTTATCGCAAATCTTCCAGAAAGATATGATACACAAGTAGGAGAAAGAGGAATAAAACTTTCTGGTGGAGAAAGACAGAGGGTTGCTATTGCAAGAGCTGTTTTACGAAATGCTCCCATTCTTTTGCTTGATGAAGCAACTTCAAGTTTAGATTCAGAGTCAGAAAAACTTATACAGGATGCGCTCAATACACTTATGAAAGGAAAAACAGTGATTGTGATTGCTCATCGTCTTTCAACCATTATGATGTCAGATAATATCATTGTTATTGAAGGTGGAAATATTGTAGAGCATGGAAGTCATAAGCAGTTAATACAGAAAAAGGATGGCTTATATAAAAAATTATGGACATACCAAGCCGGTGGTTTTATTGAATAAAATTATTATATATGAGTAAACAACCAATTGAAGAAAAACTTATAAGTTCGCATAATGGAATTTTTACCAAACATAATTCTGTTTGGGATGGAATTGCTCTCATGATGTGCGGTACTATTGGTGCAGGAATCCTTGGACTTCCTTATGTTATTTCCAAAGTAGGAGTCATTCTTGGTGTTTTTTTGATTGTCTTTCTCGGAGTCATTATGATTGGGTTGAATATGCTTATTGGAGATGTTGTCTCGGCATCCAATGAAAAATTTCA
>JAZDMW010000015.1:0-4883 GCA_043800545.1 Candidatus Magasanikiibacteriota bacterium
GCAAAAAGTGCGGTTCGTAATCCTCCCACATGAAGCATGCCTGTTGGGCTCGGTGCAAAACGTGTTTTAATCATACTTGTGACAATTACTGTTTTATTTCTAGATTATATTATGAAATTTCCTTCATGACAATACCTGCGGCAATGGCAACGTTGAGTGATTCTGCCTGTCCCTTCCCTGGTATTGTATATCTTACATCCACTTGTTCTTGGATACCTTCAGATACTCCATGAGATTCACTTCCAAATACAAATACATATTTCTTCTTTTTATCCATTTTCTCTAAGGATTCTCCTTGTAATTCCAAACTTGCGATAGTATATTCTTCTTCTCTTAACTCTTCCAGACTCTTTTGCAAATCATGGGTAAATACAACAATTTCATGAAATACTGAACCCATTGTACTTCTTACTACCTTTTCATTATACAATTCAACACAACCAGGTCCAAGAAGAATATTCGTAATACCAAACCAATCTGCTGTGCGAATAATAGTACCAAGATTCCCCGGGTCTGTTATCTCATCAAGGGCAATGATATGATTTTCCATATCCAAATCATTCAATGATGTTTCTGGAATCTCAACAATGGCCATGATACCTGGAAAAGTTTCTGTAGATTTAATAGCATCAATATCTTTTCCAGAAGCAAATAAAACATCTACTTCAATTTCTTCAGCTAAGCGTATAATTTTTTGTATTTTGTCCTCCTCGCGAACATTGGAATCTACAATAACAGCAATCACCTCAAATTCTGAGCCTAATGCCTCTTCCACTCCCTTTACCCCTTCTACAAAAAATTCACCGTACTCCTTACGGTATTTTTTTTGTTGAAGTTTGGCAATATGTTTCAATACACTTGTTTCAAGCATAATCTTTTGTTTTAATTTTTTTCCAATACATCATTGGAAAAATAACAACGGCAGTAAATATTCTTCGTATTCTTCGTGGTTGGAGAATCAATCTCCAAAGCCATTCCAAACCGATTTTTTGAATTATCTTTGGTGCTCTTTTGACTTTGCCAGAAACAAATTCCAATGTTCCACCAATTCCCATAGCCACTTTTACACTTGGCAGATCACGCAAATAGGTGTAAATCCATTTTTCTTGTTTTTCATGACCAAAAGCTACAAAAAGAATTTCTGGTGCACATTCTATAATACGATCAATAACATCATCATTATCCCTTTCAGGAAAATACAGGACATTCCCATATTCACTCGTCTCTAATTTAATCGTAGGGCCGGGATGCATTCCAACAATTCGGAGGTTCGGATGAGTTTCTTGTAGCTTCTTTTTTGCTTTCTCAAGTGTACTCATATTCCCTGTACCAAGAAGAAATACTGTTTTATTTTTTTCCTCAGCAAGAGAACACACATCATAAAAAAATTCTGACCCTGGTATTCTCTTAATTTGTTTTTTGGTAATCATCTCAATACCAATTCCGTCACAGATGTTTAAATGAGAATCGTTCAACACATCACGGAAATATGAATCTTTTTGTGCATGAACAATCATTTCTGGATTTGGTGTGAATACCATTTTTTGTCCTGATGTACGTAAATATTTATCTACCTTTCGGAGGGCCTGTCGTTTTGTCGTAGGATGGAGAATCACACCAAGGATTTGCATATTATTTATTCAGAAGCTCAACTGCCTTGTCATAACCATGATCAATGACATCTCCTGTTGCTTCATTTTTTACTTCAAACATATTCTCTACAATCACATCTGGTTCAATACCAATTTTATTGATATGTCTATCTTTTGGTGTGAGCCATTCTGCAACTGTAAGTTTTAATGCTGAGCCATCAGAAAATACTTCAAAACTTTGTACTGATCCCTTTCCATAGGTCTTCACACCAACAAGAGTAGCTTTGCCATAATCCTGTAGCGCACCAGCTACAATTTCCGAACCAGAAGCTGTCCCTTCGTCAACAAGCACAATCGTTTTAATAGAAGCAAGTCTGTGATTCCCTTCTGAAGGATATTCTTTTGCAGTATCATCACTAAACACCTCTTTTACAATCGTTCCGCTTTCTACCCATTCACTTGCTACAGAAATAGCAGCATCAAGATATCCACCTGGATTCATACGCATATCCAAAATAATTCCACTTGGATTTTTAGAAATTATTTCTTTTACTACTTTATTGAATTCTGAGGCAGTATCTTGATTAAAATAACTTAAACGAACATATGCAATATTATTTTCCTTCATCTCCAAGGCAATAGTCGGAATATTTATCGTATCACGGGTTATGGAAATATCCTCAATAGTTTCACTTCCGTCACGCAAAATACTCAAAACTACCTGAGTCCCTTTTTCTCCACGTATTTTTGTAACTGCTTCATCCACTGCTAAACCGTATGTTTCTTCGTCATCAATGGCTACAATAAAATCTCCAGATTTAAGACCTGCCTTTTCTGCGGGAGAATCCTTGAGAGGTGCAACCACAAGTAAACGATCCTCTTTGACTCCAATTTCTGCCCCAATGCCCTCAAATTTTCCAGATAAACTGGTTGCAAATTCTTCAGCATCAGATGGAGGGAGATACAATGAATGAGGGTCATCAAGTCCTGCGACAAGTCCCTCAAGAGCACCATAAAACAAATCTACATCCGTTACTTTATCCGTATCTACATAATTTTCTTTTACCAGCTTCCACAAATCCCAAAATTGATCAAAATCAACTTTTTCTGAACGTGTTTTTTGGTATAAATTCATCACCTTTGTGATTTCTACATTTCCATTGTCATCAGTGACATTATCAAAAACATTTTTTGAGGTTCCCAAAAAATATCCAGAAGCAAATACCAGCACGAGTACAATGGCGAGTGACAATCTTTTCATTTTTTCTTTATTTTTCATAAAATTATTCTTCACGAGTAATATCTACACCTACTCCTTGGAGTGTCTCCAAAACGTTTTCATATCCTCGTTCAATCATGTAACAATTACGAAGAACTGATTTCCCTTTTGCAGCAACCATAGCAATGAGTACTGCCATTGCAGGACGAATTGCTAATGGACACATGAGTTCATTCCCCAATAATTTTGTTTTTCCTTCAACAAATACACGATGTGGATCTACCAAGAAAATCTTTGCTCCTAATTTCTGCAATTCCAAATAGTATATTGCACGATTTTCATACACCCAATCATGAACCAATGTTCTTCCTTTTGCTTGTGTGAGTATTGGAAGAAAAAATGGAAGGTTGTCAATATTTAATCCAGGGAATGGCCTTCCATATATTTTATCTGGCAATGCGCTCAGCGAAGATTTTTTGAGTATAATATCTGCAATGACAAAATGATTATTTTCTGATTTTCTTTTCTTTGTTATTTCAAACTTTTGTCCCATTACAGCAAGTTTTTCTAATTCCAGTTCAAGAAAATCCATTGGACAACCCTTTACCGTTAATTCCGATCCGGTCGTACAAGCAAGAGAAATCCAAGTCATCGCTACAATTGGATCAGGCATAATGGTATACTCCAAAGCCTTCAATGATTTTACACCCGTAATCGTCAGCGTGGTTGTTCCAATTCCTTCAATCTTTGCACCAGATTCAACGAGAAAACAACACAAATCCTGCACCATATAATTTGATGATGCAAATTTAATGACTGTTTTTCCAGGAGCAAGCACCGCTGCCATGACAGCATTTTCTGTTGGAGTATCTCCAGATTCATACATCACAAGATTCTCTACTGCAGAGATATCTTCATTTTTTACTTCGTAATAATCACTTTTGGAAACAACATGTACTCCAAATTTATTCAATGCATACAAGTGTGGGCGAACAGTCCGTTCTCCGAGTTTGCATCCGCCTGTTTTATACAAACGATAATTCTTGACCTGTGTTGCAAGTGCTCCAAGAAGCATCAATGCTGAACGTGTATTTTTACAGGCATTTTCGTCAATACTCTTTAAGTTGAGTTTGCCACTGGTATCCAAAAGAAGCGTATGTTCTTCTCCCCAGCTATACTCCACGCCAATACTTGAAAGAAGTTCAAGCATACGATCTACCTCTTGTATACGAGGCATATTATGCAAAACTACCCTATTTCTTACCATAACTGAGGCGCACAAAATAGACATAATAGAGTTTTTTGATGCGCTTACGTCGATACTTCCCTTGAGGGTATGTCCCCCATTTATTATAAATTTAGCCATATTACGCAAAATTTGATTGATATTATTCTAAAAATATGATACTATTATAGCGTAAAATGTGCTTAAAAGCAAATATTTTTCTATGTATACTGACAAAATGTTTTTAACCAAAAAAAAGAGAACTTTTATAATGTTTTCTCTCATTACAGCTTTTTTCATAATATCGCCTGTACTCCTCCTCTATACAGCAGGCTATACCTATGACTTTACGAGTCATAAGATACTCCAAACTGGAGTCATTAACATTGAAGGCGAACCAAAAAACATGGAGGTAGAATTGAACGGAGTAAAAATAGAAAAGGCCATGCCAATTCGGCTTGCGAATCGCTCCCCAGGGTCATATCATTTGGTATTAAAAAAAGATGGATACCACACCTGGGAAAAAGAAATCATTGTTGAAAGCAAAAAAACAACATATATTCGCGACATTCTTCTGCTCAAAGAAACCGCACCAAAACAAATATTTACTGCATTAAAAAACACAGAAAACATACTCTTTTCTTCCAGTGGTAAATATGCATTGATCTTCACAAAAGAAAAAACACTCCATGAAATATATTTGTTAAATTTAGAAAACAATGACCTCAAAACAATATTTCGTGCATCACTTGAACAGTCACCAACAATGGAATGGTCACCATTCCATGATCACATTGCTATTATTAGCAAAAAAAATAAAAGTACTGAAGTTTTTTTGTATAATACT
>JAZDMW010000051.1:0-22693 GCA_043800545.1 Candidatus Magasanikiibacteriota bacterium
ACTTTGTTTAGGTCTTGTTTTTTGTATTTAATATATTCCAAACATTTACTTTTTGACATATAGTATACCATAAAAATGAAGGACCCCCGCACGCTACTTGCTTTTTCAAGCTTTCACGTGCGGGGGCATTGAGGCGGGTCACCGGAGGGTGTTCGGGGCGGGCGAGGCGCAAGCACCAAGGCACCAAGTGCCTATTCGCAGGCGACCAGGAGGCCTCCCTCGCCGACTTCCTCATCGAGCCGGCGGAAGCCCAGCGCCCAGACGTGGTGGCACCAGATGAGGCACGGGACGATCAGGTCGCCGTCGGAAGTCCTCAGAACCGTGCCCGTCAGGACGATGTACGCATGGGCCCGGAGCTCGGCGGGGATGGTCTCGAGACCTTTCCCGTCTTTGCCCCGCAGAGCCGGCATGTCGGAGAGGCCGAGGTTGGCCTTCATCTCCTTCGCCCGCTTGCGCAGCATCGGTCCGTTGATCCTGCCGTTGTCTCCGTCCCGTAAGAAGCTCAGGAACTTGAGCTTCCTCGGGTCGAACTGGGTCGGCTCGACGTCATCCACGACCTCCTTGGCAAAGTCGGGGATGAGGTTAGGAACGTTCTTCTGGCAGGGTGAACCCTTCTCCATCACGAGCAGACCGATCCGTTGCCTGAGGATCTTGTCCTCGAAGATGCGACGAGCATCCACGTCCGTTCCTCCGGCCTGCTCGACCGCCTCGACGACGGCAACACCCAGATCAGTGAGTGCGCGTCCGTGAGTGATCAGCAAGCTTTTCTCTGTCCGTGCCATCTGGCACCTCCTTTGCCTTGTGGCGTACTCCATACCATGCACAGTGCACAGCGTAGAGCGTACCACGGTTGACCAAGGGTTGTCCTTGGCCTTCTTTTGAAAAATTTAGTGCAAATTAAGCCAAAAGAAAACCAAGACAAGCCTAACGAATTAATATAGCAAAAAAATGGGGTTTTGTCAATAGCTCGTTCTCTCTAGTGTCAAATGTGACATTGTGTAAACTCGGAAGTTTCATACCAAGAGAAAGATGGAATCTTTTGGTATGGTAATAAATAAGGAATTGGTTTACTTTTTCTTGTACTTTGTTTAGGTCTTGTTTTTTGTATTTAATATATCCCAAGCATTCCTTTCTGAGTATACCGTTAAATTTTTCAATGAAGGCTTGTTCATTCTTTTTGTATGGTTTTGCTGTTCTAATGCTTGGAATATCTTTTGTCCATATTCTCTTCCCAGTATATATTGTATCTTTTCTCCACAGCAGTTATGGATCTGTCTTCCTTGGTTGTTTTCTCCCTTTCTTTGCTTTTGAGTAATCTCTTATGAATTTATTTATCCCTTTCCTCTTTATCTTCTTTATCCATCGGTATATGGTCGCTCTGTGTACTTCTATTTGTTGGTATATCTCCTCTGGAGATATACCATTTTGCAACAAACTGTTGCAAAATGGTATCTTTATGATATTATTCTCGGTAGAATGCGTCATAGTTCGTATTTTTAGTTGGTTTAGTCACCTTTCTAATTATACTCTATGTCGCATTTGTTTTTAGAATACTACAGGTTTCACATTATATTGACGAAATCGTTTTTTTTCGCTAAACTAGGAATATAATATACTCTCTTTATGAAACGTTTTGCTATACTTTTTATGGTACTCAAAGTACCAGTGGATATGTGTGCCTTGATGCTTGCTTGTATCACTGCATATTTCCTTCGTTCTATGGATTGGGCTCTCGCCTTAAAGCCTATTTTATTTAATCTCAGTTTGAGAGAATTTTTATCCTTGGCATTTTGGCCATTGGGAGTTTGGATTGTACTCTTTGCGTTTTTAGGACTGTATAGCTCTGACCCAAACAGAAAGTTTTCTGGGGATATAAAAAGAGTGATTTTGGGGTCTCTCACGACCTTAGGAATTGTTGCCCTCTATCTTCTTTTTACACTTACCCAGTTTGATTCTCGTTTTCTTATCCTCATGACT
Source organism: Candidatus Magasanikiibacteriota bacterium (assembly GCA_043800545.1). GTDB lineage: Bacteria > Patescibacteriota > Patescibacteriia > Magasanikbacterales > UBA922 > 1-14-0-20-39-34. The sequence continues at coordinate 1,978 of JAZDMW010000051.1, forward strand.
TTTGGATTCGGAATACTGTTTGTCATCCTTGGTCGCCTTATCCTTCGTGGAGTTCAAGGCATTCTCTTTCGTTTTGGTATTGGACTCCGAAGGGCAATTTTAGTTGGAACAGGGGAATATGTGGATGAGCTCAAGGAAGCCCTTCTGCGTGAACCAAAATATGGATATAAAATTGTGAGAACCGTACGAAATATTGCCGAAGCAGAAAAAGAATTTTTATTGAAGAAAACTTCAAAAATTGATGAAGTCATCTTTGCGAAGACTTCCAGTAATCAAGAGGAGGCACTTGGACTTATTGAATTTTGTAATGAAAATCATATTACGTTTAAATATATTGCTGATCTCTTTGCTACCTATTCTACAAATATTTCTGTGAGTCCACTCGCTGGTGTACCGGTTATTGAACTCAAAAAAACAAAATTAGAAGGGTGGGGCAAGGTGTTGAAGCGAGCCATGGATATTCTTATGAGTATTCTTTTGCTTATTCTTTTTTCTCCTCTTATACTTCTGACTTCTTTCATTATTTTATTTGAAACGGGTTTTCCTGTTTTTTACAAAAATGAACGTGTTGGCGTGCAGGGAAAAAACTTTTTTGCACTCAAATTTCGTTCAATGTATAAAGAACGTTCAACAGGAGCACAATTTGGAAAGTCAGGAGAAAAGGCTTTGAAGGAAGAAGAAAAATTGATTAAAAAACAAAATACAAGAAAAGGACCAATTTATAAAATTGCACAGGATCCAAGAGTCACCTCTTTTGGAAGATCTATTCGAAGATGGAGTATTGATGAGCTTCCACAGTTTGTGAATGTACTTATGGGATCGATGAGTATTGTTGGACCTCGCCCACATCAGCCTCGAGAAGTATCTCAATATAAAAAAGGACATAAACGAGTTCTCTATATTAAACCAGGAATTACTGGCTTATCTCAAATCTCTGGAAGAAGTGATTTGAGTTATGATGAAGAAATGAAATTGGATATTTTTTATATAGAAAATTGGAGTCCATTTTTAGATTTTATTATTTTTATTAAAACACCTTTTATTCTCTTTAGGAAACGGAAAGTAGAGTAGAATCGAAAAGTATTGATTGTTTGGTATATGAAGATTGCATTGGTACATGATTATCTCGCACAGGACGGGGGAGCGGAATTAGTTTTACGTGTTTTTAAAGATATTTGGCCTGAGGCGCCACTTTTTGTGCTTTTCTACAACAAAGAGGGTGTTCCTGGATTTGAAAATACAGATATCCGTGAATCTTTTTTAGCGAGAATTCCTTTTGCAAAAAAACATTATCAATGGTTTTTGCCATTGATGCCAGTCGCTACAGAGCATCATGATTTACGTGGTTTTGATGTTGTACTTTCCTCAACCAGTGCATTTGCAAAAGGGGTAATTGTGGATCCTGATGCCATTCATATTTGTTATTGTCATACGCCAACAAGATATTTGTGGACAGATACGCATGATTATATTTCCAGTTTAAAATATAGTCGTTTTATTAAGGTATTATTACCTCGTCTTCTTCATAAGCTTCGAATGTGGGATCGTCTTTCTGCTGAGAGGGTAGATTTTTTTATTGCGAATTCCCATACGGTTGCAAAGAGAATACAAAAATATTATGGAAAAAAGAGTCATGTTATTTACCCTTCAATAGATACACAGGCCTTTCGTGCTATACCACAAATTGCAGGAGAGAGCTATTATGTTGTTGGTGGGCGTCTTGCTGCGTATAAGCGGTTTGATCTCGTAATCCATGTGTTTAATCGTTTAGGATGGAAATTAAAGGTATTTGGGAGTGGCCCACGCTGGTGGAAGGATATTAAAAAGAACGCAAAAGAAAATATTGAGTTTTTGGGAAGAATATCTGACAAGGAGAAGGCAGAGCTTCTGCTTGGTGCCAAGGGGTTAATCCATCCTCAGGAAGAAGATTTTGGAATTATGCCAATTGAGGCTATGGCAAGTGGTTGTCCAGTATTGGCATATAAAAAAGGGGGAGCAACAGAGAGTATTGTAGAAGATAAAACGGGTATGTTTTTTACTCTCCAAAATTGGGAGTCATTGTATGAAGCACTTCTTCTTTTTGATAAAAAAGAATGGAAAAGAGAAGAAATTCGTGAATATTCTCTGAAGTTTGATGTGGAAAATTTTAAAAAACAAATACAGTCTTTTGTGGAAGAAAAATGGAGGGAAAATATATGAATATCGGGATAGACCTTCGTACACTGCTTGAACAAAAGAGAACAGGAGTGGGGGAATACACCTATGAACTTCTTCAATCACTCTTTGAGCGAGATACTCTAAACCAGTATTTTTTATTTTTTAACTCCTATAAAGAAGTTGAAATTCCTGAGTGGAACAAAAAAAATGTTCATATCGTGAGAACCCATATTCCAAATAAAATTTTTCATATATTTCAATTGCTTCATTTGTTACCGATTGATTATTATTTGGAAAAAATGGCAAAAAAGAAAGGAATGCTAAAACCAGAAGAAAAAACTTCTGTATTTTTTTCTCCAAATTTGCATTTTACCGCTGTTCGTTCCACGACAAAGCATATTCTTATGCTTCATGATTTGTCTTTTCTGTTGAATCCTCAGTGGTTTTCTCTTCGTCGTCGTTTGTGGCATGTATTTGTGAGCCCAAAGAGACAAGCAAAAAAGGCAAGTGCTCTTATTACTCCTTCGTATAATACAAAAAGGGATGTATGCAGAGAATATGGAATTGAGAGAGAGAAAGTTCATGTTCTCTATCCTGCATTATCACAGGCCCTTGTGCAGAGGAAAGAAAATATGACAGATGAATATTTACAAAACATGAAAGAGAAATATCATCTACCTCAGAAATACATTTTGTTTTTGGGTACGCTTGAGCCAAGAAAAAATATTTGTTTTGCTGTAGAAGCTTTTAAAATTTCTCGTTTGGCATTTGAAGGATATCAATTCATAATTGCTGGATCAGTTGGGTGGAAAACAAAGAAAATTATGAGATCACTTGAAAATGCTCCTGGGGTACGGTACATTGGATATGTTGATGCTGATGAAAAACCTGCATTGTATACCTTATCTCAACTGTTTGTTTATCCGAGCTTTTATGAAGGTTTTGGATTCCCTCCATTGGAAGCAAAGTATTTTCACGTTAAATCGTTAGTCAGTAATACTTCCTCTTTTTTTGAGGTTATGGGGGAATCGGGAAGATTTATTTCCCCATACAATGTAACAGAATGTTCTGAAGCAATAAAAAATGAGGTCGGAAAAAAGGAAGAAAAAAATACGAATAATTTTTCCTGGGAAAAAACTTCAGATGAGTTTCTTTCACTTATAAATACACTCTAGTATGCGTATTGGTATTGATGCCCGAATGATGTCTTCTGGTTTTGGAATCGGGAGATACATTGAACAATTGGTCATTCATCTTTTGGAACTCCCCGAAGCGAAGGAGAATGATTTTGTTTTATTTCTTATGCCTGATGGTATCAAACAATATGGGTATCTGCGGGAGAAATATAAAAATGTGAGTTTTGTTCTGGCAGATATTCATTGGTATACTTTTCAAGAACAATGGAAATTTTTGAAGAGAGTAAATAATGCGTCTCTTGATGTGATGCATTTCCCACATTGGAATGTTCCTCTGTTCTATAGAAAGCCATTTGTCCTCACAGTGCATGATTTAACAATGTTCCATTTTCCACGACCAGATGCGACCACACTTGGTCCAATAAAGTTTTGGATAAAAGACAAGGCACATCGTTTGATTTTGAAGTCAGCTACAAAAAGAGCAAAACATATTTTTGTAACGAGTGAGTTTACGAAGCAAGATGTTTTTGATCATCTCAAAGTACCAAAAGAAAAGATGCTCGTGACATATCAGGCACCTTTTGATCATATTGAGAAAAGTAATCCACAGGGTGGGGTGGATAAGTTAAAACAGTGGGGGATAACTCTTCCCTATGTTTTGTATGTTGGAGCTGCATATCCACATAAAAATCTACCTTGTTTGCTCCGTGCTTGGAAAAGAGTAGAAGAAAAGACAGGGAATTTATACCAATTGGTTTTGGTTGGAAAAAAAACTCCTTTTTATACTCAGCTTTTGGAAAGTGAGGCCATGAAAGATTGCAACACTATTATATATACAGACTTTGTAGAGGATATGAATTTGGAAGTTATATATAATCATGCAAAACTTTTTGTATTTCCAAGTTTGTACGAAGGTTTTGGACTTCCGCCATTAGAAGCAATGGCACACAAAGTTCCTGTTGTGAGTTCCAGTGCGAGTTGTCTTCCAGAAGTCCTCGGTGAAGGGGCTCTGTATTTCGATCCAGAGAGTGAGGAAAATATGGCTCAAGTTATGATGAGTGCGCTTGAAGATGAAAATATTCGCATGGATATTCTTTCCGCAGGAAAGGGTGTTCTTCAAAATTACTCGTGGAATATTTTAGCAAAAAAAACATTTGACGAGTATAGAAAAACAATCGAATAGAGAAAATGTTCAATTATTTTAAATATAAAAGAAGATGTTTATTTCAAACGTCTTTTTTTTATGATATAATGAGAATGACGAAATGTTTTCGTTGTATTTGCTATAGAAAATAACAAAATAACATGAACTATAGCACAAAAAGAGTGCGTCGGCAGTGCTCTTATTGTCGAAGGTGCGGTCACACTGTAAAAAGGTGTCCGTACAGAGAAACAGAAAATAAAGAAAAGGTTCCAGAAATGCAACCAAATTTTTCTGTATCAGAAAATATTATTGCTGAGTCTCCACAGGCCATTCCGTATGAAGAATATAAAGGGCCGAAACAGATAAAAATAAAAACTTTTGGAGAAAAAGAGTATTCTCCACATATTGTAAACTTGAAACAAGAAGAAAAAAATCTTTGGAATGGAGTAAAAACATATCAAGAACAAAATTATCAGACGGAACAAAGAGAAGCCCTTGATTTTTCTTCGCTTATCCGTACACAAAAACAAAAAGAGATGGAACAGGTAAGAATCACTTCCCCGGTTATTGGTGTTATTCCTTCGTATTTAGAGAAACCAAAAAAAATACGAAAAGAAAAAACAAAATGGTGGTTTGAAAGAACAAAAACTCCAAAGAGTACACCTATCCCAAAGGAGTCTGTTTCACTTCCAAAACAGGGTTTTTCTTTTCTCCCTGGACAAAAAATATCTTTCAAATGGCAAAAGTTGTCTCTCCTTGGTGCTACTGTATTTTTGTTTGTCGCCATACCATTTCCAGCATTTAGTTATTATCACAAGCTTCGCGCCAATGGAACAAAAGTAGTAGAGGAAAGTACAAATGCATTTTTAGCGCTTCAATCTTCCATGGTTGCTGCTATGAATTCTGATGTGGAACAAGCAAAATTTGATTTAAATACTGCGCTTTCTGCTTTTTCTTCGGTTGAAACGGTTATGACTGATGAACATAAATATTTATTAGGCTTTTTAAAGTTTATTCCACTTGTTGGAGATCAGGTTGAAAGCCGAGAGGAGTTATTAACCGCAGGACAGCATTTAGCCCTTGGAAATACCTATTTGGTAAAGGGTATAGATGATGCTGGAAAAGCAAAAGATGCCTTTTTTACAGAAAAATTGGGGATTATTGAAGATCATTTAAAGGCTTCTCAAACCCAATATAAAGAAGCATTATCCAGCTTACAAAATGTGAACAGTGCTGTCCTTCCAGACGAATACCAGAAAACATTTGTGGATTTTACAGGATTGTTTGAAACGTTTGTTGGAGATATCTCTGACTTAACAGATTTACTTCATACGTTTAAGACTGCTTTTGGACATGACGATTTTAGAAGATATTTAGTTGTATTTCAAAATCAAAATGAGCTTCGTGCAACTGGAGGATTTATGGGTGGATATGCAATCCTTGATGTACAGAGAGGAAAAATATTGAATATTGAAATTCCAAGTGGGGGTACGTATGATGTGCAAGGGCAATTAGAAACAGATATTATTCCTCCTTTGCCACTTCAATTGGCAAATAAACGTTGGGAACTGCAAGATGCAAATTGGTTCCCGGATTTTCCCGCTTCTGCAAAGAAAATATCATGGTTTTATCAAGAAACAAGAGATACGAGTATTGATGGTGTCATTGCTGTAAATGCCAGTGTTCTAGAACGTGTATTAAAGGTAATGGGTGAAGTGGAATTGGAAAAATATGGAATGAAAGTAAATTCAGAAAATGTACTTGCTTTGGTTCAAGAACAAGTAGAAGAAACAAATCCCGAATCAGGAGAAAAACCAAAAGCAATTCTTGGTGTTCTCTTTGAGGAACTTATGAAGCGTTCTTCAGAAATTGATACCAAGAGTATGATCAATTTAGTTACAGAAATGCATGGAGCTCTGAGACAAAAGGAAATTCAAGCCTATTTTAAAGATAACACCGTACAAAAACAGGTAGAAAGATTTGGATGGGATGGAGGAATAGAGCAACAGCTCTTAGATCAAGATTATTTGTATGTGGTAAACACCAATATTAATGGAGGAAAATCTGATGCAAAAATAGAACAGGCGATATTCCATGAAGCAACTGTTCAGCCGGATGGTTCTGTATTAAATAAAGTAACGATTCGCAGAAAACATAATGGGGTAAATGGTGAGAAGTATTATGGGGTAGGGAATATTGATTATATTCGTGTGTATGTCCCTGAAGGATCAGAGCTCATGAATGCAGGTGGATTTGTTTATCCAGAAGAAGATTGGTTTATGTCTCCAAAAGTGGGTGCGGTCACGGATGGTGATTTGGTATTGAACGAAAGAGAAGAAAAAATACACAAAGCAAGCGGAACCCGAATCACAAAAGAATTTGGAAAGACAGTTTTTGCCAATTGGCTTATTACATTACCAGGAGATACAGAAGAAATTTATTTTGAATATCGTCTTCCTTTCTTTTTACAAAAGAAAACAGTACCACTCAAGAATTTTGAAAAATGGAGAGACCAGCTGACAGGACAACTTCATAAACGAGCAACAAAATATAGTTTGTATTATCAAAAACAGTCTGGTATAGAGAGTACGTTTAAATCTACTGTATTTTATCCAGAGAATTGGTCTCCTGTTTGGATAAGTAGTTCTGATGTACAGGTAGAAGAAAACTTTTTATTCTATAAAGACACAGTTGATTCAGATAAAATATATGGAGCTGTGTTTGAAGAAATCCCCTTAGAATCATAAATAATATAAGTGTTATGCGGAAAAAATCCCCAAAAAAGAAAAAAAATGAGGAGGTTCCGGAGTTTACCAAAGAAAAATTAGAAGATATCTATTCTGATTTGGAAAATCAAGATATTTTTTTGGAAAAGAAAAAAGAGGAAGATATTGAAGAGGAAATAAAAGAGAAACCTGTAAAAAAAGAAAAGAAGGAAGAAATTGAAGATGATGAATATAGCGAAAAAACAAAAAAAGAAATAAAGGATAGAAAACCTGAGATGGAGGAAGAACTCACTTCTATTTATTTGAATAAAGATGGAAAGCTTCCTGACATGACTCATTTTGAGCAAAGAAAAAAAAGAAGAGTTTTGGTGAGTGTATTCCTTTTTCTCAGTTCAATAGCATTTTTAGTTGCGGTAATTTGGGGAGTATTTTTCTTCTTTAAACCAGGAAGTTCTTTTTCTGAAGAAAAAGTTATTCTTTCCATAAGCGGAGATGAGGAAACTGTTCTTGGTGGGGAAGTAAGATACCGTATACGATATAGAAATGATCAAAATACGAAATTAGAAAATGCAGAATTAAAAGTTCATTATCCAGAAGGTTTTGTATTTAAAGAAAGTAGTGTTCCTACAGTTGAAGGTGGAACAGATACCTGGAATTTGGGTACCATTGAGGGATTTGGAAGTGGATATATAGATATTTTTGGAAATATTTTTGGTGACAAAGATAAAGAACAATCACTTCGAGTATTTTTGAACTATAATCCAATAAATTTCAGTTCACAATTCCAGCAGGCAGCAAATGTAAATGTTGCTATTACGGAAAGTCCTGTTGAATTTGTTGTCGTTGCAGAAGAAAAGGCAGTTATTGGCGATGAAGTTCAAATTGTTGTGAAATTAAATAAGGACATTGAGTATACATCAAAGCTTCAGCTTGAAATGAAGGAAAATGAAAATTTTACTCTGAAGTCATCAAGCATTCCATCTGTTCAGTTTAATAAGTATCTCTGGGATATTCCTGCTTTTGACGAAAGTTATGAAATGACCATTATAGGTGTGTTTGCAGGAGAAGAAGAGGAAAGTAATATCTCATTTGCTTTGAAGGGTTCAAGAGAAGGTGACGAAGAACAGATGTTTACCTATGCAACATATGACCAGCATTTTGCTCTTCTTATGACAGATTTTGTGGCACGATATGTTATCAATGGCTCACGTGCAGAATTAGTCCTCCAGCCAGGAGAAATAATGAATGCAAGTGTATTTTTGCAGAATGAAGGAGATGTGGATATTGATGATATACAAGTGGTCATGAAGTACGAAGCTCCATCATATAATAGGCAAAGTATTTTGGATTGGTCACAAATTACTGACGAAAATAATGGAAGTATTGCCGGGGAACAAATGGACGAAACCATGCGTCGAGGAATAATAACATGGAATAGAAAAAATATTGGATCTTTGGCTACCCTTGCACCGAAAGGAGATATAAGTTTTGATGTGAGCCTTCCAGTAAAAGATACTGAGAAATTAGATTTATCTCCATTTCAGGCATACACAGGAAAAGCATATATTGAGGTACAGTATGAAAGAGATGGTGTGAGAGAAATATATTCTTCAAAACCAATTGAATTGGTATTTAATTCAGATATGGCATTGGAAATTCGTCATGAAAAGGATAATAAAACAAGAGAATTAACACTTCTTCTTACAAATAGTTTTCATGAACTTCAAAATGTAAGTCTCACTTTCGATATCTTTGGTGATATTCTTTGGAAAGAAGATGCACTCATTGTTCCTGCTGGAAAAGTAGATTATGATAGTACAAAGAAACGAGTCACATGGACAGTAGAGTCTATGCCAACGGATGTGGATGTACTTGCCTTGCAAATGGCTTTTGATTTGCAGACAGAGAATCCTACACAAACGGATCTTACTTCCAAAATACAGGTAACAGCCAAGGATGCAAAAACAGGAAGAGAAATTACACTCTTAAAAGAGGGAGTGAAATTACAAGAAGAATAAAAAAAGAATATAAAAAACACCCTGATTGGGTGTTTTTTTAATATTGAATGTTGGGGGAGTGACAGATACAACTCCCCAGGTGAGAAAAAAGGAACATATATGTTGTTTACTCAAGACCAGAGAGAAGGGCTTCTACCTCATCTGGAGTTTCTGTCTTTTCGAACACCTCTCTTGCCGTCCTTGCAAATTGTACATGGTTTGGTAGCCGTGCCTTTGCTGGAAGTGTCGCAGAGAGTACTGCAACTATCAGATCTATATTAAGTTTTTCGAAGTCCAGCAAGCTAAGTGCTTCGTCGGCAATTTGAAATCCTGCTTGCTTCAACCAATCATCGAATTGGTTGAATATGTGATCAATGGCTTCGTCCACGTTTGTCGACGAATAAAGTGTTTCAAGCCATGTTGTGATTTCTGTTGGGCTCATCTGTTTCCTCCATTGTTTGGTGCGGGGATATTATAATGAATACGTATAGGTATGTCAATGATTTGTATAATAAAAGACAGCTATAGAAGCTGTCTTTTGTGCACCCTGAAGGGCTTGAACCCTCAACCTCCTGGTCCGAAGCCAGACGCTCTATCCAGTTGAGCTAAGGGTGCATATTAGTAGTTTTGTACACCCAGAAGGATTTGAACCTTCGACCGTTTGCTTAAGAGGCAACTGCTCTACCGACTGAGCTATGGGTGCATGTCTTTTATAGTAATAAAGTATAGTCCATTTGTCTTTTTTTGTCAAGACTTATGAAAAAAATAAACGTGGTATTTCCCACGTTTATTTGTAATATATTTTTTAACCAAGTGGATCATTTGGACCTCTTTCAAGAATATCTATTTTTGGTCCTTTCCATTTTTTAATAGCGAGAGCTTTTTCCGCAGCGTCCACTTGAGCTTCTTGTTTGCTACTTCCAACACCTTCAGCTATTTTTGTTTTTTCAAGGTAGACACCAACGACAAATTCTTTTGCATGATCAGGTCCTTCCTCAGATAACACTTTATATGTAGGTGTTACGCCAACAATTTCTTGTGAAGCTTCTTGAAAACGAGATTTTGGATCCATCCAAAGTTGTTCGTCAAGTACTGCAGGGAGTTGGCTAATAATCCAACGAGTAATAAATTGTTCTGCCATATCATATCCTCGATCGATATAAATGGCTCCAACAATAGCTTCAACAGCATTTGCAAGAATATAATCTCGTGCTTTTGCGCTGTTGTCTTTGGATTCTCCATGGCTGAGGAAAAGATATTCTTCAATACCAATGTCTTTTGCCACCTGAGCACACATTTTTCCATTCACAAGTGAGGCTCTCCAGTTTGTGAGTTCGCCTTCTGGATTAGAATAGTGTTCAAAAAGAAAACGAGTAACAGCAAGTTCAAGAACCGCATCACCGAGGAATTCTAATCGTTCATTATGAGCAAGAGGAAAATCTCTGTGTTCATTGATGTATGATCTGTGTACCAGCGCCTGAACGAGATAATCGGGATTCTTGAATTGAATACCAATTTTCTCCTCCAATGCTGGAAAGTTATTTTCTTTATAAGCTTCGTTCGGCATATATCATGTAGTTTCATCGGTTTTCTCTTGTTTTGCATGGTCTGCAAAGTATGCACCGAGAATACCATTGATAAACTTTCCTGCGGATGAACCGCTATATGTTTTTGCAAGTTCAATTGCTTCGTTAATCGCTACTTTGTCCGGTACATCTTCAGAATATTTGAGTTCATAGAGACCTATGCGGAGAATGTTTCTGTCAATCAATGTAATTTGTTCGATTGGCCAGTTCTTTGCGTATTTGCTAATAATATCATCAAGTTCTTTTTGTTTTTCTATGATTTTATCAACGGTTTCTTGTATATACTCAAGATTTTTTTCCTCAAGTCCTTCAGCAAATTCTGAAACATTTTGTTCAATTATAGCAGGAATAGCCGAAGTTGGCATTCCACGGAAATCCCATTGATACAGGATTTGCATAATAACTGAACGGGCAAGGTGGCGATTAGACATATTTATGAAACTTTTTTAGCGCGCTTCACGAGACGGTCAGTACGCTTTTGTGTATCTACAACAGATTTGCCTTTGTAGTGTCCACATGCTTTACAAGCTTGGTGTGGAAGAACAGCAGCATTACAATTAGCACATTTTCCTGCTGTTTTAGCAGTCAGTTTGATGTGTGAATTGCGATCTCTTTTAGAACGGTTTGTTCTTTTTTTTGATGGAAGTCCCATATTTTTTACAAAACGAGATAGTGAATTAAAGAAAAAGCTCTCAAACGAGCGAAATTTTCTCTATCAGTATACCGTAACCCCAAAAAAAAATCAAGGGGGGACTGTGAATTTGCGAATATTCACCTTTTAGGCTATTATAGGGATATGAATATAGAGCGAATTACAGACAAAAGTACCTGGGAGCAAACCCTTTTGAGTCAGGGTTTTTTTGAGTTTCTCCAAGGAGGCGAGTGGGGTAATTTCCAGGAGAAAATTGGGAAAAAGGTACTCTCTCTCCTTATTTACGATACAAAAGAAAGAAAATACCCAGTACAGGTGGTCATTCATTCTTTTTTAGGGATATTTCGTTTTGCCTCTGTTTTTCGTTTGCCTCCAGTTTTTCATCAGGATGTTCTGGATATGCTGGCAGAATATGTGAGGAAAGAAGAAAAGTGTGTTTTTTTGCGTGTAGAGCCGGTAAAGGATTTTCTCTATACAGGAAAATTCCAAAAGAAGGAAACATATAATCGACAGTGGAAACATACCTTAGTTTTGGATTTGAGTTTTTCGCTTGATGAGCTTTTGTCACAGATGCATACGAAAACAAGATATAATATTCGTTTGGCAGAGAAAAAAGAGGTAGAAGTGATTTCTAAAAAAGACATTGATATATTTTGGAGCTTGAATGAAGAAACAAAAGAAAGAGATAAATTTCATTCCCATGAAAAATCATATTATGCACATATGCTTCAATTGGGGAATGTGTATCAGCTGACAGCATATTATAACAATCAAGCACTCTCAAGTGGAATTTTTGTTCATTGTGGAGAAAAGTTTACCTATGTCCATGGTGCTTCAAGTAACACAGAAAGAAATGTTATGGCTCCATATCTCTTACAATGGAAAGCAATACAGTTTGCAAAAGAACTCAGAGTAAAGGAATATGATTTTGGAGGAATTGCAAAACCTATGAAAGAAGGAAATGGAATGGTGACTTGTTTTCATACTCTTTGTTGGGATCCTTTGGATAAACTTATGGGAGTAACTCGGTTTAAAGCAGGCTTCGGTGGAAAAACATTTTCCTATGGAAATGCATTTGAACTTATTTTGAGACCACGGTTGTATAATTTTTTTCAAAAAATAAAAGAATTTAAAAAATAGGTAATAAGTATGGCAGAAAAGAATATAAATATTGGAAAAACAACGGATGGTCTATTATTGAAATTGTTGCAAGATAAATTTAGACCGAGATTAAAAAAGGTAGTAAATTCATTAAAGGATGATGACCATACGTCATCTCCCTTTGCCGCATTAGTTGATTTAACAAGTCGATGTAATTTGGGTTGTTCTTGGTGTATAGATAAGTATGTTTTATCAAATAATGAGATACCTATAAACATAATGCTGAATTTATTAAAGGAATTTAAGGAAATGGAGATTAAAAGTATTGTTTATTTTGGAGGTGGAGAACCTTTGATGTATAGTGGAATAAATGAAGTATTGGATAAAACATATGAGTACGGAATAAATTACGCTATAAACACGAATGGAATATTTTTAAAAAAGGCACTGAAAAATATAGCAAATACATGTAGTTGGGTTAGGATTTCTCTCGATGCTGGTTCAGAAGAAAAATACAAAGAATTACATGACGGGAAAGATTTTTTTAAAGGGATAATATCTGATGTAAATTTATTAAATCAAACAAAAAAGGGTACGGTTGGGACATCCTTTGTTGTAATGGATAATAATATTGATGATATATATACATCTGCAAAACTCATGAAAAGTATTGGTTGTGATTTTATCCAATTTAAACCAATGTATATACCTAATGTTAAAAATGAAAGATCTCTTGATAAATACAGAAAGGAACAGAACAAGAAAATAGAAGAAGCATTAAATAGATCAAAATGTTTAGAAGATAAGTCATTCAATGTATTAGTGACGGGGTCTATGAAAACTCTATTGAATGATCAGCCAATCAATCAGTCAAAAACGTATTCTTATTGTGTCGCACAACAATTAATTCCTTTAATAACTCCAAGTGGCGTGTATACCTGTCCTAATTTGAGAGGATCAAAAAAAGGTTGGATAGGAGATATCAATAAAAATTCATTTTTGGATATTTGGAAAAGTCAGACAAGAAAATGTGTGATAAAAAATTTAAATCCTTCTCAGGATTGTTCCTTATCCTGCCTAAGGCATCAAATAAATGTTGTTGTAAACAGTTTGTTGGAATGTGAAAAAATGGGCGTTCATTTATTGGATCTTATAGACGAAATAAAAGGAGAAGAAATTTCTGATAGATATTTTATATGATTAAGCCAATTTTCCCCTTGGAAATTAAATTTTCTGAGTCAGAAAAAGGATATATTAGACAAAATTTAGAAGAAATTTTGTCTACGGGGCGACTGACTTTGGGTGAATATACTAAAAAATTTGAGAAATTATTTTCTTCTATATCTGATACGAAGTATTGTGTTGCTGTAAATAGTGGTACAACAGCATTAGAAATAATTTTTAAAATAATTGATGTTAGAGGCAAAGATGTTTTAGTTCCGGCAAACACAAATTATGCAACAGCTATCGCTGTAAAAAATGCTGGAGGCACTCCCGTTTTTTATGATGGGGGTGTGTTTCCAGATACCAATAGTATAAAAAATGAAATTACGTCAAAAACAAAAGTTATCGTTTTAGTTCATATTGGAGGGTATATAACTCCAGAAGTCTTTAAGATAAAGGAATTTTGTCGTAAGTTAGATATTTATTTAGTTGAGGATGCTGCACATGCACATGGTGCAGAGATTAATGGAGTAAAAGCAGGATCGATTGGTCATTTTGGTGCTTTTTCTTTTTTTCCCACTAAGGTGGTTACTACATGCGAAGGAGGGATGATATCCTCATCAATGACTATGATTCAACAAGCAATAATATATAGAGATCAGGGGAAAGATTCTTCTGGAATAAAAAACATTGTAGAAGGTAATAGCTGGAGAATGTCTGAAATTGAAGCTGTGTTTGGTATAGCTCAATTGAAAAGATTTAAAAAGGATTTAGATTATAGACGTAAGATATTGAATATATATAAACACGAATTAGATGGTTTACCTGTAACGTTTTTTTATGAGAAAAATTGTTCACCAAGTGGTTATAAAGCTATTCTTATATTACCTACAAAAGAAGAAAAGGAAAGATTGTCGGATTTTTTAAAGAGTAATTTTGTGTATACGGGAAAAGGTGTTTATGATATTCCATTACATGAACAACCTATATTTAAAAAATATTATAAACATTCTTTACCAATATCAGAACATTTTTCTGAAACACATATTTGTTTACCTATTTGGCGGTTTATGAAGAAAAATCAGGTTTTAAGAGTGTGCAATTTGATAAAAGATTTTTATACTAATTAAGTATTTATATATGTCGAATGAAATAAAAAACATATTGGTGACAGGCGGGGCAGGGTTTATTGGTACAAATTTTGTTAGATTTATGGTAGATAAATATCCTCACTATAATATAGTGGTGGTTGACAATTTATCTCCTTATTCTAATTTTAATAATATTAAAGAATTAGTTGATAATAAAAAAATAAGTTTTGAAAATGCAGATATTACGGATTTCGAAAAAATAGTAAACATCTATCATAAGCACGATATAAATTATGTAGTAAATTTTGCAGCCGAAAGTCATAACGATCGGGCAATTAAGGATCCATCCGCATTTGCTCGGGCGAATGCGTTAGGTGCTCAGTTAATGGTTGAAGCATCAAGAAAAGTTGGAGTTTCGAGACATATACATATATCAACGATAGAAGTCTACGGAGAACAGGCAGATAATGTCCCGTATTTTTATGAAGGTAGCCCTTTAAATGCGAAAACTCCATATTCTGCAGCAAAGGCAGCAGGTGATTTATTGGTAAGATCATATATGCAAACCTACAGAGATATGGATATATGTATTACGCATTGTGCAAATAATTATGGTCCATATCAATTTCCAGAAAAATTGATTCCATTATCTGTGTGGAATTTGTTAGCTGGAAAAAAGATTTGTTTATATGGTGATGTAAGACAAAAAAGAGATTGGTTACACGTTTTTGATCATTGTAGGGCGATCGATTTGGTATTACATATGGATAAAAAGTCATCTTTTGACGAAGGTGCGTCAACTGATTCTTCTAAATTGCCAATTTATGATATATCAGCTCGTAACGAGATCGAGAATATAGAAATTGCAAAGATAATAATAAATGAAATGGGTTTGAATTTCGAAGAGAAGATTGAATTTGTTGCGGATAGACCGAATCATGACAGGCGTTATCTAATCAATCCAGAAAAAATCGAAAAAGAATTAGGATTTAGTCCGTCGATATCGTTCAATCAAGGAATCAGAGAAACTGTTCAATGGTATCTGAAAAATCAAGAATGGTTAAAAGATATTTTTCAACGTACAGGAAATTTGCAAATATCGTGGAAAGAGAAAAAATAAATTAATATGGAAAAGTGGAAATTACTTTCAAAAAACATCATATACGATGATTGGTATGTAAAATTGGAAAGGTGGAAAATGCAGATAAATGTGAATAGAGAAAAAGAATTTTCTGTGGCCACTATGCCAGATGCGTCAATTGTATTTGCTATGACAGAAGATAACCAAATTATCATCTTAGAACAATATTTTCTTACTGATCAAGAAAAGCATTTTTCTTTGGTCGCTGGATTTGTTGACAGGGGAAGCACGCCAGCAGAGACTGCAAGAAAAGAGCTTCGTGAGGAATCAGGTTGCGAGGCCGAAGAATGGATATCACTTGGTTCAGTAAAACGAGGAAAATGGACAATTGGAGAGATGCATTTCTTCCTCGCTTTGGGAGTCAGAGATGTGGGGAATTTACAACTCGAGGAATCAGAGTTCATTAAGCCAAGAAAGATTTCGTTAAAGGATTTTTTATTATTTTTGGAGAATGATAAAATGCAGGCAGTAGATGTCCAACTGTGTGCATACAAAGCCCTTCATTATTTAGGAAAACTTTAATTATTTTCTATGAATCAATCTTTGAATCATAAAATATTTTTTGCAATAAATAATATTGTTGGAAAGAACAAATTTTTTGATCTCTTTATTCTTTTTTGTGCGAAGTACCTTGTTTTCTTGATGTTTATCTTTGGAATTTTTTATGTATACACATTGCCAGAGTCTTTCCAGGCATATCTTCTTTCTTACGCTACAATCATGTTTACAGTAGGAATATGTATCAGTTGGACCGTTGCCTATTTGTGGAAGAATCCTCGACCGGTAGTAGAATATCCGAACATTAAGCGACTGTTAAAAACTCTTGGAACATGGAAATCATTTCCTTCGGATCATACCTTTATGGCTACGCTTATGGCACTTCTCCTTTGGGAATTTGGAGCACCGACGTATTTTGTTTGGTTTCTCATCTTGGGGGTAATTGGTGTTGGATTTGGTCGTATTTATGTCGGTGCACACTATCCAAGAGATGTTGCTGGGGGAATCGTTCTTGGTTTTCTTATGTTTTTTCTTGTTATTTATTCATTTGATGTAAGTCATTTATTATTATGAATGCCATAATTGTATGTGGAGGGCTTTCTACGCGTCTGGGGGAAATAACAAAAGCGACTCCAAAGGTATTGTTGGAAATTGGTGGTAAGCCTGTTCTTGAATGGCAAATTGAGAAATTAAAGGAAATTGGTGTTGATACTGTCATTTTGGCAGCAGGCCATTTATCTCAAGTATTACAAGATACTGTTGGGGATACGCTCCATGGAGTAAAAATTATTTATGCTATTGAAAAAGAAAAGTTGGGAACAGGCGGAGCAATACGTTTTGCTTGGAATTTTGTAGAAAAAAAAGATGAGCCAGTCATTGTCATGAATGGAGATGTTCTCACAACCATTGATTTGCAAAAAATGGTTTCTGTTTTGAAACCTGAGAGTGAGGGAATTATCCTTGGAACACGTGTTGAGGATGCTTCAAGTTACGGGACACTGGAATATGATGAAAAGTATCATCTTCTTTCTTTTAAAGAAAAAGAGGGAAAGGTTATTCCTGGGTATATTAATGGGGGAATGTATGTGTTTACAAAACATGCGTTTCCATATTTTCCTGAGGGTGCTTGTAGTTTGGAATATGATGTATTTCCACATATGAAGGATTTATATGTCTTTGAATCGGATGAGCCTTGGATAGACATCGGTGTTCCGGATCGCCTTGCTTGGGCAAGAGAGCATTCAAATATTTTTGAATAAATGTATGAATAAAAAACTTTTTAAATTGAGTAGTAGTGTTTTTCTTTTGGTATTGTTATTTTTTTCCATTCAAACATATTATGTGATTTTTACGAAGGATATTACGGATGGAAATGGTGTGGTTTTTGAAGTCATTGAGGGAGAATCTGTTAAAGATTTAGCAGGGAGATTGGAAAAAGATGGAATCATTTTTTCTCAAAATTATTTAGTAAAATATTTGAGTTTGAGAAATATTGATAGAAATATCCGGATGGGATTTCATTCTCTGAAAGCTCCAGTTACTATTGCAAGTGTTGCTGACGAACTCACAAGAAGAATAGAAAGAGGGGAACGGGAAATAACCATTTTACCAGGTTGGAATCTCCGGGATATTGCAACGTATTTTGAGAATCTTGGAATTGCACAAGCAGAGGAAATTACAGAAATGCTAGGGCTTCCTGCAGTAGATTATACAACCGCTGGAATTGGATATCCGACCACAGATTTTTATGATATCCCACTTATAAAATACAAGCCAAAAACTGTCTCGTATGAGGGATATATTTCTCCAGATACTTTTCGTGTGTATGAGGATGCAACTCTTGAAGAAATAGTAAGAAAATTATTGGAACATAGAGATTCTCAATTTACAGAGCAGATGTATGCAGATATAAAGAAGAGTGGAAGAACGGTGCATGAAGTAATTACACTTGCAGGAATTTTAGAACGTGAAGTGCGTTCAGAAAAAGATAAAGCAAAAGTTGCTGATTTATTTTGGAGAAGATATGATAAAAATTGGGCACTTCAGGCAGATTCTACTGTGCATTATGCCACTGGAAAGTTTGGAGATGTGTTTACCAGTGCTGAGGATAGGGAAGTAGATTCCCTTTGGAATACGTATGAATATCCTGGACTTCCACCAACTGCAATTTCCAATCCAGATTTGGATTCTATTATGGCTGCTATTTATCCAGAAAAAAATAATGCTTGGTATTTTCTTACAGATTTGGAAGGGAATGTTCATTATGCTGGAACACTTGATGAGCATAATGCAAATGCAAATAAATATTTACGCTAATATGCTTACGAGTGAATTTAATTACCATTTGCCACAAGAACGAATTGCACAATTTTCTGTTGACCCAAAGGATATGAGCAAGCTCATGGTTTTGGATAGAAAAAAGAAAACAAGAGAAGATAAACATTTTTGTGATATTCTTGATTATCTCAAAAAAGGGGATCTCTTGGTATGGAATAATTCTAAAGTGTTTAAGGCAAGATTATTTGGAAATTTAGAAGTCAAAGAAGAACCAAATAGGAGATCAATACAAAATACAGAAGTGGAAATATTTCTTGTACGTCCGATGGAAAATACCGGTGTTTGGAAAGTCCTTGGAAAACCTGGTAAAAGGATAAAAAATGGAATGCGCATACAATTTGCTCAAGATTTTTTTTGTGATGTTGTTGTCAAAGAACCTGAGGGTACAATTCTTGTTCAATTCCCATATGATGCAAATGTTGTTATGGAAAAAGCCAATCAATATGGACATATTCCAATTCCTCCGTATGTAAAGGATGAACCACATCAGTTGGATATGTATCAAACAGCGTATGCAAAGCATGAGGGGTCTGTGGCTGCGCCTACAGCAGGTTTCCACTTTACTGAGGGTTTGATACAACAATTAAAAGAAAAGGGCGTAGAGTTCGCTGAGGTGACTCTGCACGTAGGATTAGGAACGTTCCTCCCTGTGAAAGCAGAAAATGTTGAGGATCATACTATGCATCCAGAATGGGTACACTTAACAAAAGAAAATGCTGATAAAATAAATACAGCAAAAGAAGAAGGAAGAAGAGTTATTGCTGTTGGTACCACGACAGTACGAACATTGGAAGGAATTGCGAAGCTTGCCGGATACCATGATAAAAAATTTGAAGAATTTGAAGGAGATCTCAATATTTTTATTACTCCAGGTTTTGAATTTCAAGTTATTGACGCCATGATTACAAATTTTCATCTTCCAAAATCTACACTTCTTATGTTAGTAGCTTCTTTTGCCGGAAATACCGCCTTCATGTTAGAATCATATAAAGAGGCTGTAGAAAAAGAATATCGTTTTTACAGTTTTGGAGATGCCATGTTTATACAATAATTATTGAATTCATTTTTATTTTAACGCATATGGTTTATAGAGATGAAATGGGGCGATTTATCTCTCCTGAGGGGATAGATACACCAGAAAAAGAGACACAAAAGGGGTATGTCCCCATAGATGAAGTGCCTGATCCAAATGGAAAAACTCCAGAGGATTTATTAATTGAGGCAGAAGAGGAACAGGCAGTAGATAAAAAAGAAAATGATGATGAAGGTGATGATATTTTAAGTGATGAAGATTCAGAAGAACCAACATTGTATGATTTACAACAGAAAGGGGAAATGACTTCAACTGGTGACTTTGAAGGAAATACAGATGATGCAGAATATAAGCCTGTTGGGTCAGTGAAAAAAGAATCTCTTCGCCCTCATTTATCTGAAGTAGGTGTGCATATTCGTGCAGATGAAAAGGTCATGAAGAGAGAAGAAGTATTTCCAAAGACAGTCAGGAGAGATGAGTCAGTTCGAAGTGGAAGATCATTACGAAAAAAAGGAGAAGAAGCGATGCTCGATAATAATGGAAAAGAATATACCGAACCAACGATTGGAGAAAGAGATGATAGAGAAATGGGGAAAATAAGGAAAAAAATACAAGAAGAAAATGATTGGAGAGCCCAGATTAAAGAAGTAGAACCAAGCAGTGAATATGATACAGATGACTATGCTTTACCAAAACAAGAGCCCGTGGCACCTCCAAAAGCAAGGACAGTAGAATATGCTCGTGATGAAAGAACAGGATTTGGAAAAGCGCAAAGTCGTCCAAAAGGTCCTACAAGATTCTGGAAAAGACTTATGGGAGGGTTTCGGAAAGGAAGAAAAAATATAGCAGACAAAAGACATGATTCATCTTCCTCATAATATGAAAAAGATATTATTAATTATTTCAATTCTTTTTTTCAGTGTTTTTGTGTATACAGATGTGCAAGCAGGAGA
>JAZDMW010000048.1:0-2855 GCA_043800545.1 Candidatus Magasanikiibacteriota bacterium
AACTCCTGAAACAGGGCGAATATTACAGAAAAACAGGCTCTTTCGAACCTGTTCATCCTACTTTGCTCCCCCGCCTGGGCTCGAACCAGGAACCGATGCATTAACAGTGCAATGTTCTACCAATTGAACTACAGGGGAATAGAAAACCACCCAGATTGGGTGGTTTGTTTTTTTCTTTTTTTTATACAAACTACCCAATCTTTTTCTGACGGTTATTATTCTTATTATTTGTAGCTGTATATTGTTTCATATATTTTTACTGTACACCATTATATATTTTTTGTCAAGAGGATTTCTGTATTTCCTCTTTTGTGATTCTAAATCTTCCCTTATTGTCTAAAAATGGAAATCAAAAAATTATTTTTTCTTACTACTTAATTTTTTAATTTCTTCTTTTAACTCAATCATCTTCAATTCTCTTCCGACCATCAAACTATTTAATTTTTCCAATTGAGTTATTTTTTCTGTTATTTGATCTTCTGCCTTTTTTCGGAGAGTATTATCTTCGTTAATTCCACGATACCCAATAAATTCTCCACCTCTATCATAACGGGGAACTGCATTTGTCTTCACAAACACTTTTTTTCCATCTTTAGACAATCTCCAATTCTCCCAATCATGAAATTCTTTTCTCTCATCAAAAATTTTAGAAAAATACTCAAGATTCTTCTTCAAATCCTCTTTTTCCATAAAATCAAAAAGTGTCTTTCCAAGGATTTCCTCTGGAGCATACCCAAGTATTTTTCTGACCTTTCCAGAAACAAAGGTATATTTTTTATCTTTGTCTATTTCCCAAATCCAATCTGTAGATGATTCAACAATATCTTCAAATCTTTTATTACTTTCTTTTGTTTTCAAGAAAAAAAGGAAAACAATATACAATGCTATTAAAATACCATATAACGACAAGACAATAATTCCAGATTTTATTGCATAAGGAAAAGCCTCATTCCACCAAAAATCTTCAGAATAAGCAACTCCAAAAACAGCCAATAACTCTCCAGTTTCCAGATTATGCATTGGAACAAGGATACTTTCCCAAGTACCCCAACGATTCGTATATGGCTCAGTAATGACCATATTTCCCGTATTATATGCCTCAAAATATTCAGGTCCAGCTTCTGTATATTCTTGCCCTGGGGGTGAATAATCTTCCGAAGTAGCAGGTTCAGAATCTGCGATAAAATATATTTTATTATCCGCTTTTTTGGTATATATATAGGCAAAATTAAGATTTTTGTCCAAACTCAATAATTTTTCCAATCTCATTTTTATACTCTTATACGCCTCTGTATTTTCATCCTCTGGAAGTGCGTGTAACTTTGAAATCATGACACCACTCAAATTATATGCAGAAGATTCTGCAAGGAGTACTGAACGGTTTACAACATCATCATAGGCATTTTTCCAACTATATTGAACATACAAAAAACCACAAAAAAGAAAGATAATGGAAAAAATTATAAAAACAATTTTTGATTGAAAAAACTTTACAGCTGACATAGAAATACTATTACTTTTTTCTTAAAAACCATATAATTGACCAAATTATAAAAGGTAAACTTAACCATTGCCCTGTGGTAAAAAAAGAGCCAATCGAAAGTACTTCATAGTCCTTAAAATATTCTACAAAAAATCTGGTACTGAAATACAACAAAAGAAAAATATGAAAATAATATAATTTCCCAGGAGGAAACATTTCTTTTTTATACAAGATATATAGAATTGTAAAAATTCCAACAGCTAAAAATAATTCATATATTTGGCTCGGATGTCGGAGTACTCCTACAGAATCTATCCTTTCAAAATATACTGACCAAGGAACATTCGTTACTCTTCCAATAATCTCTGAATTAAAATAATTTCCTAAACGTATACAAGCAAAAAGTATTGGCATGGGGATGACAATAATATCTAACCATTTTTTCCAAGCAATCTTTTTTACTTTTGCGTATATTGCAAAACTGAGCAACAGCCCAATTGCCATTCCATGACTTGAGAGTCCACCGTGGTGCAAAAAAAGAATTTCAAGAGGATGAGAAAAATACCATTCAGGTTCATAGAATAATACTTCACCGAGTCGTGCCCCGAGAGTTCCACCAAGTATCAGCCAAACAGCTAAATCATAGGCTGAATCTTTTGGAATTTTATTTTCCCGAAACAATTTTTTCCAAAAAACGACAACAGAACAAATTCCCAATACCAAAAATAGTCCATACCAACGTATGGTGAAAAAACCAATCTGCATGAAAATCGGATCAATGTTATTTGTTATCATACATACTTCTTCACAGCTTGTACAATAGACTCAAGTGAATAGCTTGATTTGATAAAATATCCCTTTATTCCTAATTGCACACACCGAGCAATACTTTCTTCATTTTCTACAACGGAAATGATAAAAACTGGAATATCTTTCGTGCTGTCATTTTTTCGTATCTTTTCTAATACCTCAACACCATTCATTTTGGGCATAAGAATATCAAGAAGAATGACATCTGGTATATGTTTTTTTGTTTGTTCAAGACCGTCTTTTCCGTCCTTTGCCAAAAGAATATCAATATCTTTTATTCCTTTCAGTCCTTCTTCTAGGGCATTTCGAAGTATTGTATCATCTTCAACAACTAAAATCTTTTTTTTCATATGATAGAGAATTATTTTTTCTTTGGGAGTGAAAAATAAAATGTTGTTCCCTTATTTTCTTCTGACTTAAACCACATTTCTCCTCCATTTGCTTCAACTATGGCTTTAGCAATATAGAGTCCGAGACCTGTTCCTTCTGTCTGTTTTGTGATAATATTATCCCCTCTAAAAAACTTTTCAAATACTCGTACTTGCTGTTTTTTTGGAATACC
>JAZDMW010000053.1:0-19974 GCA_043800545.1 Candidatus Magasanikiibacteriota bacterium
CCATGATGCTGAGATAGATGTACCTTATGATACAGTAAAGGAAATATTTTATGAATATAACTTCAATTCCTTGTTAAAACGACTTCCAAATTTTGAGGAAAAAGAAGAAGGAAAAAAAATAAAGAAAATAAAAAATTTAGTCATTGTCACTGAAGAAAATTTCAATACCTGTCTTGAAGATATTGAAAAGAATTCTGTTTTTGCTTGTAAATCCGTTGTAAAACAAGAAAATATACTTGATGATGGATTTTTTGGTTTTGTATTTGGTACAAGAACAAAAGAATACTTTGTAGAAATGGCTCTTTTGTCCAAACAAAAACAAAATGAGGTGTTTCGGATTTTTGCTGATGAAAAGAAAACCCTTCTTGGCCATGATGTAAAACGTATTATAAAAGTATTATTTCATCATGAGAAAAAAATAGAAAATATTTTGTTTGATATCATGATTGCTTCGTATCTTACGGATTCTAGTGTTCGCGCTCATGATATACAAACTATTATTTTCCGTGAGTTGAAAAAAAATCTCAAAGAAAATTCAGACCAGCAGACATTATTTGGTTTTAATAAGGAAGCATTTGCTGAAGAAGTTTCGACCTATTTTGATCTTTATGATATCTATACCAAGAAATTACAAGAAGATAATAACCTTGGTCTTTTTGAGAAAATAGAAATGAAACTCATCCCCGCTCTTGCCCATACAGAATTGGCAGGAATTTGTATTGATGAAAAAAAGATAAAAGAAATTGCAGAAAAAGTAGATCAAAATTTAGAAAAAGTAACGAAACATATTTGGAAAGAAGCTGGAGAAGAATTTAATATTGCCTCTTCTCAGCAACTTCGCGAAATTCTTTTTACAAAACTTCGTTTACCAACAGCGGGAATTAAAAAAGGAAAAACTGGATATTCTACAGCTCAGAGCGAATTGGATAAACTCCAAGATAAGCATGAAATAGTAAGTCTTATTGAAGAACATCGTGAACTCGCAAAACTCAAAAGTACTTATGTGGATGTGCTTCCGACTTTGGTTCATAAAAAAACAGGAAGAATTCATACAACATTTAATCAGGCGGTCACAACAACCGGTCGGCTTTCCAGTTCAGATCCAAATTTACAGAACATTCCAATTCGTACAGATATTGGAAAGGAAATTCGAGATACATTTGTAGCTGGAAAAGGGAATATTCTTCTTGCCGCAGATTATTCACAAATTGAGCTTCGTGTTATTGCCTCAATGGCAAAAGACGAAAACATGATAGAAATTTTCAAAAGAGGAGAAGATATTCATAAAGCAACCGCTGCAGCTATCAATGAAGTTTCTTTAGATGAAGTTACTCCAAGCATGCGAAGAGCAGCAAAGGAAGTGAACTTTGGGGTTCTTTATGGTATGAGTGCTCACGGACTTTCTTGGAGAGCAAAAATTCCTCAGGCTCAGGCACAAGAGTTTATAGACAAATATTTTGAGGAATTTTCTGGAGTAAAAACATATATTGAACAAACACTCGATTTCGCAAAAAAAGAAGGATATGTAGAAACGCTTTTTGGAAGAAGAAGATATATCCCAGAATTGACATCGAGAAATTTCCAACTTCGGAATGCCGGAGAAAGAATGGCAATAAATATGCCAATCCAAGGAACTGCAGCAGATATTATGAAGCTGGCAATGATTCATGTATATGAGAGTATAATCCATCATCCAGATAAACAAATTCGTGAGAATACAAAAATATTACTACAAGTTCACGATGAATTGGTCGTAGAAACTCCGAAAGGAACAGAAAAAGAAGTAGAAAAATTATTGAAAAAAGAAATGGAAGAGGTTGTAAAACTCAATGTCCCGGTAGAAGTACATATAGGAATAGGAAATAGCTGGGGTAAAATAAAATAAAAAAGAAGATCCAAGGAAACTTGGGTCTTTTTTATTGGAAAGCCCCGAAGGATTGCTTCGGGGCTTAGAGGGCGGGGTGCTTTGTTGTGGGGGGGGGAGGAAGGTCAGCGCTTCTTCTTGTCGTCGACGGGGAGCTTCTGGTCAGGGTAGTGATCGAAGACCAGGCACAGAGCCTGCAGGATCTGACGACGCGCGTCGAGGGAGATCTCCCGAACGAATTCCACCCGGTTGCTGAGACCGGTGTAGGTAGCAATGGCTCCGTGGCTGTTCTTGAAGTGCACTTCGATCCCGCCAAATTGAGCATTGTAGCTCACTTCAGCGACGAGGTGTTCTTCGCTCCACGGAGCGTCGAACATCCCTTCGACCTTCGGAAGCTTGGGGATGTCCAACTCTCCGAAGAAAGCCAGACCTCCAGTGTGGGCCATCGCCCATTTGAAAACCCGCATGGGTTTTATTCCTTTCTTTTCCTGTTGATGGTCGTTCAAGTACGACTGGAAAATATATATCATTTTTTGTTAATTTTGTCAAGACATTTATTTTTTGTTATTATACAGAAAGTTAATTATTTATATAAGGAGATATGAAATTACGAGGAGGATTATTGTTGGCACCTATTTGTTTTGGTGTTTTTTTGTTTGTTCAGAATGTGTTTCTTGCCCAGGCGGAAAGTGGTTCTGTTGCAGATCATGTTGTTATTTCGGAAATAAAAATAGGAAGTGAAGAATCAAGTAAGGATGAATTTGTAGAGTTGTATAATCCAACAAATACGGATATTTCATTAGACGGTTATAAAATATATAAGTATACAGAAAAAAGTATTCAACCAGAAGATAAAATACTGCTTGCAGAGGTTTCTTCTGGTATGAGTATTCCTGCGTATGGACATTTTCTCATTGCTCACGAAGAGTCCTCGGTTGAGGCAGATATACAGTATGTGACAAGTACGGTTTCACTTTCCACAGATAATACGGTGTTTTTGGAGAATATGAATGGCGAAGTCATAGATTTGGTTGGCTTTGGAAAAGCAAATTCTTTTGAATTGTCTTCTGCAGAAAACCCAACAAATGCAAAAAGTATAGAAAGACTGCCTGGTGGAACAGAAGGAAATGGTATTGATTCAGAGAATAATGGAGAAGATTTTATTCGTACTTCTCCATCACCACAAAATATTGCAAGTCCTGTGATTGTAATGAGTTCCCCACCAGTCGCAGAGTTTTCTGTGTCCTCAACAGTGTCACTGATGGATGTTGTTTTTTTTGATGCCTCTACATCTGCGGATAGTGATGGAGATATACTCACCTACTCCTGGGATTTTGGAGATGGATCTACCTCAAGTACCATACATTCATCCATCACTCATCAGTATGGAGTTGCAGGAGAGTATATTGTGAATCTTACAGTATCTGACACAGAGTCGCTTACGGGAACAACGAGTCATGTTGTAACTGTGGAAGAGAGTGAAGAAGAGGAAGAAGAATCCATCACAGAAAAAATTTTAATTAATGAAGTCATGCCATATCCAAATGAGGGTGTTGAGTGGATTGAATTTTTTAATCCAGGAGGAACAGCAATAGACATTACAGGTTGGAAGCTTTTAGATAACGCAGGAACTGAACTCCTCGTTGGAAGTGTAGAGCCCTATGGATTTTTGGTGGTGACTTCAACAAGTAGATTCAATAACGGAGGAGATTTGGTATTACTCAGAAATGAAGCCGATGAAATGATAGACAGAGTTTATTATGGAAATTATACTGATGAGTTTAGAACTGAATCTGAGGAGAATGCAATTGCTCCTCATAAGGGAAATACACTTGCACGTGTACAAGGAGCATCAGATACAGATAATTATAAAAATGATTTTTTTGAAACAACATCGCCAACACAAGGTGCCTTGAATGTTATTACTCCAATTGAGGAAGAAGCGGAAGAAGAAAGTATTCCCTCTTCTGGAGGAGGAAATTCATCAGGAGGTGTGAGTTCTTCTGTGTTGGTAGCTGAAGGAGAGATTGTTATAAATGAGTTTGTTTCTGATCCTACTGATGGAAGTGTGGAATTTGTAGAGCTGTACAACAAAACAAACAGGAGTATTTCTCTTAGTGGGCTTTATCTTGAAGAAGGAAGTGGAAAACAAACATTTTTATCCGGAGGAAGTTTGCAGCCGAATGGATTTTTGGTGGTAGAGTCTCCTCAAGGGAATCTCAATAATAGTGGAGATAGTATTGCTCTTAAAAATAATAATGGAACTCTTATCGACAGTGTGAGTTATGGAAACTGGAATGATGGAGAGAAAGAAAATAATGCTCCAGTTCCAGAGGATCCAATGAGTGCAATACGAAAGAGTGATGGTGTAGATACAAATAATGATAAAAATGATTTTGTAATTACCAATCGGATAACAAAAGGATATTCAAATGCGCAGAATATACAAACAGAAATACAGGAGGAAGAAAAAGTGACATCAATATCTGGAATTATCATAAATGAAGTATTTCCAAATCCGGAAGGAGAAGATTCCGAAGATGAGTTTATTGAATTGAAAAATGAAACAGAAAAGGAAGTAAATATCTCAGGATGGAAACTGTGTGATGCAACAGATAAAAAGTATGAGATACAAAAGAGTACTTTGTTACCAGGTGCATACGTTGTTTTCTCGAGAAAAGAGACTCAAATTGCTTTAAATAATTCTGGAAAGGAAACAATTCGACTGGAAGATGGAAGTGGAAATGTTATTTCATCCATTACTTATAATGAAGGAATACAAGAAAAATTTTCATATTCCAGAGGAGCAAACAATACTTGGGCATGGACTGAGACAATAACTCCTGGGTCAGAAAATATTTTTTCTGCAGAAAAGAATTTTGAAATCTTGTATAAACATGAGGTTGATCTTGGGGAATTAGTAGAATTTGATGCAACATCACTGGCAGAAAATCATAAAGCAGAAATTGTTTGGGACTTCCCAGAAGGAGAAAAAACAGGTTCAGTTGTAGAATATGCTTTTATGAAAAGCGGAAAACAGTCTTTTGACGTTATTCTCTATGATGGAAAAATAGAAATAGAGAGAGAAACTTTTGAAATACAGGTTTTTGGTGGAGAAAATTATGTTGGAGGGAATGTGTTTGGAGATCCAAAGTCTTTGATAATCTCGGAAATATTTCCAAATCCAAGTGGAACAGACGAGGTTGAGTTTATTGAATTGTTGAATCCGACTTCCCTCTCCATTGATCTGTCGTATCTTATGATTGATGATGGCGAAGGAGGTTCGAAGGGTTTTGTCTTTCCTCTTGGATATGTTATTGATCCTGGAGAATATAAAGTTTTTTTTCGTGAAGAAACAAATGTTGTGTTAAACAATACTGAAGATGTGGTAAGAATTCTTTCAGAATATAAAATTTCATTAAAAGAAGTTTCTTATAGTGATATTGTTGAGGGTGCCTCGTATTCATATGATATTCTTTCTGGAAATTATTATTGGACGGAGTCGGTCACTCCTGGAAAAGAAAATAGTATCCAGGTCAGTGTAAATAAAAGTACAGCAAAAAAGACAACCTCCATAAAATCAATAAAGAAAGTAAAACCACTTCTTGAAATGACATTGGAAAATATCTATCTTGCTGATGCAGGTGACCAAGTAAAGGTAAAAGGTACTGTAGCTGTACTTCCAGGAATACTAGGAACACAGTATTTTTATATAACAGGATCCCCTGGTGTGCAGGTATATAGTTTTAAAAAAGATTTTCCAGAATTGGCTCTAGGAGATGAAATCTCAGTAACGGGAGAAATATCTGAAGTCAGTGGTGAACTTCGTATAAAAACACAAAGCCAGGAAGATATACAAAAAACAGGGGTAAAACATGATTTAGTGCCAAAGTCTATTGAAGTGGCAGACATTGAAGGAATGAACCCCGGGTGGTTAGTGGAAGTGTCCGGAGAAATAACAGAAGCGAAGAGTTCACAACTGTATGTGGATGATGGAACTGAAGAAATATTAGTCTATCTGAAGAAAGCAACAGGAATTAATGGAAGAAGCTATGAAATTGGGGATCATGTGAAGGTTGTAGGAATACTTGGTCAAACAAAAAGTGGCACTCGCCTTCTTCCTCGTTTTCCAGAAGATATACAGGTTATTAAAAAAAGTGAGGAAAATAACGAAAATCAAATTTTTGGAATTGAGAGTGAAAAGAAAGATTACATTACTTACACACTATTCGGGATTCTTTGTTTAATAGGTGCTTTGTATGTTAGAGAAAAAGGTTGGATTGGAAAAAAAGGATAAGTTTTGTACTTATCCACAGGAAATAGGTGTATTTGTACACTCTAGACTATACAAGCATATACTGCCCTGTGGATAAGTAGATAAACTGTGGATAAGTCTGTGGATTCTTTACTGCCTTTTGTATACAAAAATGAGTCAGAGGAAATGCTTTTTTGCCAAAATAAGAGAAAAACACAGAGAATTGGTGGTATTGACAAAATGTGTTCAATGTGCTATACTATACTTAGAACATTAACAATTCAGATATTTCCTTACACAACTCGTTTGTGTCAGGAATTATGCATTCCAACTGCAACCTTGCTTGGACCCCCCTTTCGCTTCTTTACAAAGAAGCTACGATGCAAAAAGTGTTTCATTCTTGAAATACAAGAAAAAACAAAAATAAAAGTAAAAAATACATCGAGCTCGCAAAAGAACGAAAAAAGGGTCAAAGCTTTGGTAAATCTCAACTATGTAGTGACTTCGTTCATTACCCGAGATAATTACCTTGGTAGCGGTAGAATGCTAAACCAAGCGGTCCTTCATGGATTGCTGGTTTTCCTAGTGATTGTACTGAATTCGTTTCAGTGTAGCCACTAGGGAAACCGGCACCACAGGGGCCTTAAGGGACCCAGGTTACAATTCCCATGTTCGACCTCAGGGTCCTTTTTTGTTTTTAATTCTATATATTCTTGCTTTATTTTGTTTTTTCAAGTAGAATAAAGGGTGTAAAGATATTAATGTGCACATATGACAAAAGCAATTAAACCACAACATAGACCAGCGTTTGTGGAAGAAATGAAACAAGTGCTTCAAGCAGAAGAAGGTAGGCTCAAAACAGAACTTTCTCGTATTGATCATTATGTAGATTATGGAGATGAGGAGGATGATAATGTACAAGAAGTAGCTGAGAGTACTGTGAACCAGACACTTTCCGACAATTTGGAAAAGAAGCTTCGTGATGTTCGCTCTGCATTAAAGCGAATAGAAGCAGGAACCTATGGAATTTGTAAGTTTACAGGAGAACTCATCTCTGAAGATCGCCTCCGTGCTCGTCCAACATCGAGTTCATCTGTAGGAGCAAAAAAAGTTTTGACGAACGAATTATAATATGAAAAAACAAAGCTATATTTCCCTGCTTTGGGCTCTGTATAGCTTTTTTTTATTGTCTTTTGATCAATTTTTAAAGTATTGTGCATTGAAAAATCCAGATTTCCAGTATACTTTCTTCCATAATTTTTTGGGTTGGGAATATTATCCAAATATGGGAATAGCCTTTAGTATTCTTGTCCCAAACTGGCTTATTCTTCTCCTTTCTCCGTTCCTTCTCTTGTTTATATGTCTTTGGTATATAAAAATGAAGAAAAATAATACAGTTACTTTTGGGTTTTATCTTCTCTTTTTTGGTGCAGTTTCTAACTATATAGATAGGGTGCTTCAGGGGTACACTGTGGATTATATACGTTTTTTTACTTCTATATTGAACATTGCTGATGTGATGATTGCTCTCGGAGTAGTTTTCCTGTATTTTGGATCAAATTCGTCTCGGGGGGTGAAAGGGAGCTCTTGACAAAAAACAGAAGATTCAGTATACTGTTCTTACTTATTGTTATTCGGAACAAAATGTAAATATTAATATTTGCGTATGCCAAAACGTACTTACCAACCAAAAAAGAGAAAAAGAGCAAAAACACATGGTTTTATCTCACGAATGGAAACAAAAGATGGAAGAGCGGTATTGAAACGCCGTAGAGATAAGGGACGAAAAAAATTGACTGTAAGTGATGAGAAGACAGGAAAACGTCTTCGAAAAACTCGTTAAAGATGAAAACCTCGGCAATTCCGGGGTTTTTTGTTATACTAGGTATATATTATTTTGTATATTGTATGCTTCCAAGAGAAAATCGTCTTAAACATATGAAGGATTTTGAGGTGCTTTCTCGTGAAGGAAAGTTTTTTTCTGATGCTCTTGTCACCTCAAAAGTGGTACGAATTGCACCAAATTTATTCCCTCGGAGAGATTATACAGAGGAAAACCTTCTCTTTGGTTTTGTCGTCAGTAAAAAAATAGAAAAAAGCGCTGTTCGAAGAAATAAAGCAAAAAGACAAATCCGTGAAGCAGTACGTCTTCTTTTGAAGGAAAAGAAGTGTAAACATGGATATGTGGTGGTTATAATGGCAAAAAAAGAGATATTTGGAAAAGAATTTACTGAAATACAAAAAAGTGTAGAAAATTTATTACACAAAATTGGTATTGTATGAGAGAAAAGACCTCTTTTCTCCAGAGAATAATAATTACATTGATTTATTATTATCAAAAAACTCTTTCTCCTGATCATGGTATTTTGAAGAGCAAGTATCCATTTGGATATTGTAAGTATTCTCCGACGTGTAGTGAATATGCAATTCGTTCTATAGAAAAATATGGCGTCTTGAAAGGAGGAATCAAATCTTTTTGGAGAATACTTCGTTGCAATCCCTGGAGTAACGGAGGGATAGATAATCCATAGAAAATAAAAAAGAGGTTTATACCTCTTTTTCTGTATCAATTTGTATTATTTTGTTTTTTCCTGTGAGACCTTTTATAATATGAATTTTATATTTTGGAATTTTCATCTCTTTACTTAAAAAGAGAATGAGTTGTTCGTTCGCCTCTCCATCAACAGGAGGGGCTGTAAGCTTTATTTTATAGCTTCCATCGGGATTTTTAATCAATTGATTTTTACTTGAGCGAGGAATTACCTTCACGTGAATTTTCATAAAACTATTTTTTGTAATAATGTATATAGTATTAGTATAACAAAAAAACGGAAATTATTCCGCTTTTTTGTTTGTTTTATTTTTATTCTTTTGAAAATACTTTTTTCTTCATCCACTCCATTACCTTTCTATTTTGTATAGTTGTGGCAATGGTTTCAATGACCTCTGTTTTTTTCAGATTTTCTTGTGCTTGTGCGTTCTCTTTGTACATTTCTTTTATTTTTTCTATTTCCTCATTCAGTTCTTTGTCTTCTACCATGAGTTTTTCATTGAGAGCAATTTGTCTTGAGAGAAGTGCAGCTTTTGCACGTTTTGTACTTTGTTCTGTGAATTCTTCAAGGAGTTGTTTCTCTGTTTTTTTCAAATCTTCGAGGTATTTTTCAAGAGTGACATTGTGTTTTTCGAGATCAGCCCTCAATTCATAAAACATTTTTTGTTTTTCTGATGTGATGAGAACCTCTGGAATTTCTTCAAATTTTGAATTTTCAATCATTTTTTCAAGAAGCTCTATTTCTGCTTTTTGTTCTGCTCTATTTTCTTCCTCTGCTTGTCTGTTTTTTTGTATTAAGTCACGAAGTTCAGAAAGAGATTGTTGTCCAACTTTTTTCGCAAAATCATCGTTGATTTCAGGAAGTTTTCTTTCATACACATCTTTTGCTGTCACCTTAAAGGTTACTGTCTTTCCTGCTAAATTTTTTTGATAGTGTGTTTTTGGAAAATCAAGAGTAAATTCACGTGCTTCACCTTTTTCAATTCCAACAATCTTTTCATTAAATCCTGGTATGTAGTGTTGTTCACTTAAATATACTTGGTAGTCTTTTGCTTGGCCACCTTCTACAGGAACATTTTCTACGAACATGTCCATGTCTATAATAACTTTGTCATCAGAAGTAGATTTTCCTGTTTTGATCACCTCTATTGCTTGCATTCCACGAAGAGCTTCAAGAGTTTCGTTAACATCTTTTTCTTCAATTTTTTTTACTTCTTTTGTTATTTTAATTTTTCCAATATCTGCAACGTCTACTTTTGGTAAAAGTGCTACTGTAGCACTGTAAATAATATCATTGCCTGGTGCAAATTTTTCCAATTTAATTTCTGGGTGTCCAATGATAGGAAGTTTTTCTGCAACCACAGCACTATGATATGAATGTCTTACAATATATTCAATGGCTTCTTGCATGATTGCCATTTCTCCTGCTTCTTTTTTAATAATATCATAAGGAGCTTTTCCTGGTCTGAATCCTTTAATTTTAATTTTTTGTGAAAGTCTTACTGCTCCTTTTTTCATTTCATCTTCGTATTCTGTTGGAGGAACCGTAATGGTGAGCTCTACTTGTGACTTTGGAAGCGTTTTTAAGGTATATGACATAGTATACTTTTCATGATTTAGAATTGTGTAGATAATAGCCTGTTTTACAAAAAAAGTCAATATTTTATCCCTCAATAAGAGGTGAATACTTTAAAATTATTGAAAAATATGCTAGGATTGATATATGAGGGATATATATCCTTCCTTATTGTTATGAAAGACTTTTTGTATAAAATCCTTCTTGTACTCCTTCGGAGCCTGATTTATATCAAAAGAGCCCTTGTTTGGTTATTTTTTTTCATTGTTTCGGGTTTTGAATTCCTTGGAAGAGTATATCGGCAGACAATAGGGTTTCGCTTCTATCAGATAAAAATGCGTTTTGTTCGTTATTTTCATGCCACACAGCTTGAAGCAGATGGAAGAATCGTTGGGTTTTTAGGACAAAGAAATTTTTTACAAATTTTTCTTTTTATTTTTGCGCTTGGCTTGATGGTTCCACATTCTAAGCTTTACACACGTGATTCTGTCGAGCATCCAGGAAGAAAAACAGTACTCTATGCCCTTGCAGGACCTGGTTATCAAGACTTCGAGATTGAAGAAACATCAGCTGACATGACTCTTCTTGCTCAGATTGATACTCGAACCTGGAATGAGGGTACCCTTACGGGAACATCAGGAAGTTCAGAAAGTGGAAGAAATATTCAAGGACAGGATTATATCGCACATTCAGAAACAGGAGGTGCACTCACAAAACCTACTATTATCACAGGTGCAGAAATGCCTTCCTCTGGTGTTGCTGAGAGAAAATCCAATATTGAGTATATTGTTCAGTCAGGAGATGTGATTGGGGCTATAGCGGAGAACTTCGGTTTGAATGTAAATACAATACTTTGGGCAAACAATATGACAGTGCGTTCATATATACGCCCAGGTCAAAAACTGATCATTCCTCCTATTGATGGGGTATCACACACTATTGCTCGAGGAGATACCATAAATAAGATTGCAAATCTCTATAAGGCTGATGCTACAAAAATTATTGAATATAACAATCTAAAAGATAATGGGTCAGATATTGTTGTTGGAGAAAAGATTATGATTCCTGGAGGTACTGCTCGTACTGTCACACAATATTCAAATGTTGCTTCATCACAGACCAGATCTGGGGTAAGTAGTGTTGCAGCCCCAGTCCCTACAGTTGGTACCCCTGCTGGGTCAGGATATCTCTGGCCATGTACGGCAAGAGTTATTACCCAGTATTATGGTTGGCGTCATACTGGTTTGGATATCGCAGGAGGTGGAACTCATTATACCCTTGCAACGAAAGCAGGACAGGTTATTCTTGCTCGTACAGGATGGAATGGCGGTTATGGAAATTATGCTATTGTTGACCATGGTAATGGTGTCCAAACATTGTATGCGCATCATTGGCAATTATATGTAAATGTTGGGGATTGGGTGGAACAGGGACAAAGGATAGGAAGTATGGGTTCAACAGGTCAGTCAACTGGACCTCACTTACATTTTGAGGTGAGAGTGAATGGTGCAAAAGTAAATCCATTAAAATACATACGTCTTTAAAAATAAAAAAGAGGCATTCGCCTCTTTTTTATTATTCTTGTTGTGTTGGTTTCTCTATTTGCATGATATCTATAACTTTGTCCCCCTCAGTAATTTTGACAACGTCTTTGTCCATCTTCTCAAGTTCTTTGTATGCATTGTTGTAGTGGTTTACAGTGGTAGACATACTATTCCCCAGTTTTTTCATATATTCTTCATATGCCTGAATATGTTTATGGAGCGATTCTACATTCTTCCGTATACTTTGAGCGCTTTCCTCTATCTTCATAGCTCTGAGCCCTTGTAGTACGGTATGAAGGTATGCTGCAAAGGTTGTTGGTGATACAATAATCACCTTTTTTTCTCGCATAGCATATTCAATAAGGCTCCGAGTGTTGGATTTTACCGCGCCAACTTCATTTACAAGCAAATCATAGTAGATTCCTTCTGCAGGAATGAACATAAATGCAAATTCAAGTGTTCCTTGGTTTGGTTTAATATATTTGCTTGTTTCATCAATTCTTTTTTTCAAATCATTTTTAAAGTCTTTTTCAAGTTGTTCCCGGAGTTGTTCATTTTTTTCTTGAGTTACTCGATTATAATTATCTAAGGAAAATTTGGCATCGACAGGGATAAGACCATCTCGTGTCTTTACTACAGCGTCGACAATATCTCCGTCTGCAAATAGATGCTGAAGTTCATATGCTGTCGGTGGTAATATGTTTTCTAATACGAGCTGAAGCCCAGCTTCACCGAGATTTCCACGTTTTTTCTGGTGTGTAAGAGTTTTTTCAAGGTTGGAGAGTTGTTCAGAGAATCCAATTACTTGTTTATTCGTCTGGTCGAGACTTGTGAGTTTTTCCGTTATCTCTGCAATCATTTTTGCGCTTTGTCCTGTAATACCTTGTATCATGCGTGTACTTTGTCCAAATTGTTCTTGAAGTGTTTGGTTCATGTTTTGTTGGCTTTGTGACATAAAGCGATTGCTTTCATTGATTTTACTATCAAGCACACGAGAAAGCTCCTGTACACTCCGTGATTGGTCAAGTATTTGATTTTGTAGCATTTGAAAGAGGTTTTTGTCTTCTTCCTTTGGTTTCATGAGATCCTGTGTTTTTTTTGAAAGAAAATATATAACAGAAAAGAGTGTAAGAACAAGAATGATGAGTATTATGAGAAGAATATTTTGCATATAGGTATGTTTAGAGAACCTTTGTTTTATTATTACTTTACTATAATATCATGTTACCACTTGATTGAAAAGTGTAAATACGTTATAATCGCTTTGTACAGCGACAAATTAAGTTTATACTTATTCGCTGTCCAGCTTATTTGTTCAGTTTCATGAAATGTATTGCTCTTTTATTTTATAAAAAGTCCTCGTAGTTCAAAGGAAGAACAAAAATCTCCTAAGTTTTTGATCCAGGTCCGATTCCTGGCGAGGACACATAAATGTACAAACCAACGTATACAAAAAAGGCACTTTTTCACAGATTGAAAGTGCTTTTTTTGTTGTATTTTAAGGCATTATCTTTAATTATCCACAGGTTAATAGATGATTTTTTGAGTTATCCACATAATAATAATACTTTTTCCATATTTTA
Source organism: Candidatus Magasanikiibacteriota bacterium (assembly GCA_043800545.1). Lineage (GTDB taxonomy): Bacteria > Patescibacteriota > Patescibacteriia > Magasanikbacterales > UBA922 > 1-14-0-20-39-34. The sequence goes on from JAZDMW010000053.1 coordinate 13,374, forward strand.
TACACAGTTTATCCACACCTGTGGATAAACTAGAACTTTGAGCCCTGAGGTTATTTATATGTACACACCAATCTATACAAAAACTGTGGATAACTTTTTTATCCACAGTTAGGCTTTGTTATTTTTTTAATATTTTTCCACAGGAACTGTGTATAACTTTTTGTTTCTGTGTATATCTTTGGTATTTCTTTTTTAGTGATGATTTACCAAAACTGGTTATTTATGAAACTGGTTTTTTTATTTTGTATCATGTGAAATAGTCTCTTCATGCAATTCTAAAATATATGTAGAAAATATTTTTAGTACTTATAATTCGTTTGTGGTTTTGTAAAGATACGGCTATTTACAAAGAAAGTAATTATATGATTATATTTGCGAATTAAGACATATATTATACTTTTCCGTTGTATAAGATATAAGGTCCTTATGCAATTGGCTTATTAGTTCATTGTCTTATGTAATAATTATTAAATTTAATGAATAAGGATAATTAAGGCCTTTGTGTGGATAGGTAGAAGCTTCGATTAATTAAAATGGTGACTAATCATTATAATGTTTTGTGCTAAAAATTTATACAGCTGATTCGAAAAAATAATCAGGAAAAAACTAAAGATTTATTTACGAGTGTAAATAAAATGCATTGCGTCGTACAATAAAGTACGTTTTAAACAAAAGTAAAAATGTGCTATACTAACAGCATATAAATATGTTAAGGAAAATATACAATTTTATCCTCATTCTTATCTGTTTTGCACTCATTTTGCCTCCTTTTCGTGTTGATGCAATTGGGGATGCTTCAATGACGGGGGGTGGTTTTGAGATATATGCAGATAATTTTACTACTTTTGATAGTTATCAGATAACAGGAGGGGATTTTACTCTTGAGAGCACTGGAAGTGCCAGTGGTCCAATAACTGTTGGGGATGCACCAATAACAGGAACTATTATTTTGAATGATACACTTGGAAATTTGGGGGTTATAAACAAATACCTCTATATGGACAATGGTTTAGCGACAACAACTTTTGTTTTTGTTTTTTTTGGTGCAGGGTATAGTGGATATTGTAAAGATGGATTTACTTATACAGCACAGCCTTGTACAGGACAAATTGCAATAGATATGGGTGGTCCTACACAAAATGATATTCCGCTTGGTTTGGGTGTTATTACAACAGCTATAAATGCGTCAACGGCTAACCATAATTTAACAGCAACAAATGATGGAGTAAATACGGTTAACATTACAAATAGCCAGCCAAATGGTGTTGCTCGAATAATAACAGACACTATTGCTGATACAGATTTTGTTACCACCGGTTTTATTGATGGTACGTCTACCTATGTGTTAAAAGGTGGTTTCCAGGCACAGGAAAATGGAATTATGGATTTTTCTGAGAGTACAAACAGTGTAAATTTGGGTGCATTAAGCCCGTCTGCAGTTGCGAGTGGTGATGTTGTCTTATCTGTCACTACTGACTCAAGTACTGGATACACTATTGCAATTAACGAAGACGGGGAATTACGATCGGGTGCAAATTTTATTGATAATGTTATTGATGGAAGTGTTACAGCAGGGAGCGAGGAATATGGATATGCTGTTACAGGTACTGATCGTGATGCTACACTTGCTGCTGGCGATAATGGAATCGGTGGAGCGCCAACAGATATTGCAACGTATGGTGGAATTACAACAGATCGCGAAACAACGGTTTCTTTTAAGGCTTCTCGTACTGCTACGACACCAGAGGGAAATTACAGTCACAGTGTGTATTTTACCCTTACCGTAAATCCGTAATGTATGAATAGAATTTTTGGGAGAGTTGCGGTATTTCTTTTTTTCAGTTGTATTTTTTTCCCTGCCCAGGCCAGTGCTTTTGCTCTTTCACCGTTGCGTACATCTGTTGTTATTGATCCTGGAAAAGAGGATACTGTATATATTATTGTAAAAAATAATGAAACAGAAAAGATACGTGTTGAGCCGTTTATTGATGCATTTTCAATTGATGAACAAACAGAAAAGGCTGTGTGGGGGGAGTCAGATATCGCAAAACGCTGGATTGAATCAAATACAAAGGAAGTGGTATTGTCGCCAGGAGAAGAAAAGAAGCTCACCTTTCGTATACAAGTACCTTTTGATGCTGAGCCAGGTGCTCACTACCTTGGTTTGTTTGCACAAAAGAAGGTTGTTGGCACTCAAATTTCTGCAAGTACAAGAATTGGTTCATTGCTGTTTCTCTATGTTGGTGGAACGATTGTTGAGAAATTTACAAAAGATTCATTTTATATTTCAAATACTTTCTATACACGTGGGCCAGTACTCGCATTTTCCCAATTTAGTAATAAAGGAAGTATACATGTTGTTCCAGAGGGAAAAGTAACATTAAAAAAAGGGATATTTACAAAAAGGACCATTGAGGAGATTGATGTGAATCCAACAAAGTATAAAGTGTTACCTCACATTACCTGGAATAAAGAGTATCAATTCAACAATTTTCAGTGGAATGATATTGGTTGGTATACCATAGACTTAGAAGTGATTTCTGGAATTGAAGGGAATAAAGAATATGGTTCGGTATCTTTTTTCTATTGTTCTAAAATTGTCCTCTCTGTAATTTTTTCAATTGTCTTTTTTGTAGGAGTTTTTTTCCTTTTTTGGAGAAAAAATAGAAAAAAATATGCAACGAATAAATAAAATAAAAAGATTTTGGGTTTCACTCTTTTTGTGCGGTACTGTTTTTGTATTTTTTCAAACAGTATTTGCAGATACGGAAGAAGATACGGTTACAGTTGGTGCTAGCGTTTCCTATACTTGTGGAAACAGTGTTATAGAAGGTACAGAACAGTGCGATGATGGAAATGCAGTAAGTGGTGACGGTTGTTCAAATTTGTGTGCTACTGAGGTTCCTGGCGGTGGTGGAGGTTTGCCTCTTGTTATTCCTCCTCCCGTTGTTCCACCTATTGAAGCAGAGGATGATGTTACAGGGCCGGTGATTCAAGATCTAGAAATTATCCCTGTAGAGACTTCGTCTGCGCTCTCTTGGTCAGCTTGGGATGCTTCTGGTGTAAATAATTGTACTATCCGTTATAGCGTGGATCCTTTTAATGTAGATGCTTTTGGTGTGGTAAATGTAATTGGGGGAATGTATTCCACAAATATTATTGGATTATTTACTGGTACGAAATATTTTTTTGATATTCGATGTACTGATATATTAGGAAATGTTGGGGTGTATTCTAATTCTTTTACTACTCTTGGTGAAGCGGATCAAATTGACCCGGTAATATCAAATGTTGTAGTGAATACGCGTTCAAGGGATGCTCGGATTACATGGAAGGCAACAGATAATAGAGTGGTAGTGCAATGTAGTTTTGTTTATGATAATGACGATGCGAATGAACCTTTTGTTGGGTGGCGAGATGTGAACAAATTGGCAAATAATCAATATGAAGTTCTTTTAGTAAATTTGGCACCAAACAGACAATTGTTTTATAAACTGACTTGTGTTGATGCCAATGCAAATAGTGATGTATATATAGATACATTTACAACACTTCTTGATGATGTACCGCCACCAGCAGTACAATCATTTACAGCAAACGGTGGTCAAGGTGCAATATTACTTTCCTGGATATATAATATTCAGCTTCCAGATTTTCAGAGGGTTTTAATTCGTCGTGGTCAAGTACGTCCTAATTTGCCAACGGATGGGGAAGAAATTTTATCAAGAAATACTTATATACAAGGAAATAATATATATGTAGATAGAAATGTAATCCCGGGTGTTCAGTATTTTTATACAATTTTTATACAAGATACTTCTGGAAATTACAGCGGAGGACTTTCGACAAGCGCAACAGCTCTTGTAGCTCCAATTGTTGTAGAAATATGTGATAATGCACAAGATGATGATGCCGACGGCTTTGTTGATTGTAATGATTTAGATTGTTTTGGAGATGTTGCATGTCCAGGACAACTTCCTCCACCTGTCGTACAACCACCTGTTGTTCCTCCAGACGGACAACTTCCACCGCCTGATGTTCAGCAACTCCCTGGTGCAGGAGCCGGTGGAGGTGGAGTATTAGTTGAAGTATGTAATAATGCACAAGATGATGATGCCGATGGTTTTGTTGATGCGGATGATCCAGATTGTTTTGCACAAGTATTTCCTGTCGCAGATATGGTGAAACTTTCTGATTTTCGATTTTTGTTATCTACCCGAACAATTTCTGCAGGTTTGGACAGACAAAATAAAATTACAACATTAGTACAGAGTCCAGTTACGGTTGGTATAGACAAAAACGTTTTCACAAAAGAGGTTGAATCTTTATTTCTAAAAATTGGTCAAAATAGTTATCAATTTAATTTAGAAAAGAACGCCACTTATTATGTAGACTTTTTTTCTGGTTCAGCAGACTGGTTTAATGCTATACTCCAAATTAAGTATGCAGATAATACTTCACAGCAATTAAATTTCCAAGTTCAGGTAAAAGGGTATTCCCAGGCATTGGATAAAAATAGTGGAAATCCGATTTCTGGTGCAGAGGTCACTTTATTTTCTGGAGATAATCTTTTTGATACTGGAAAATATTTACAACAAAATCCACAAACAACCGAAGCAAACGGTTTGTTCGGTTTTGTTCTTCCAAATAATTCTTATTCTGTACGAGTTGTTAAGGAAGGATATCGAGAGTATCGATCTTTTTCATATAAAATTATAGATAATGTTTTTAGTCTCAATATTCATCTGGTAAAGAAAGCTCCTCCTCTTATGGAAGGAGTAGAAGAAAATGATTCTCTTCTTCAAAAAACAACGAAGATAGCAGGAAATATTTTGTTAAATGTGGGAGAAAATGTTCAGGCAACATCAGAAAAGGTAAAAGAAGCATTTGCACTCGCGGATCATGTGGCTAATGATCCTGATGTAGAAAAAGTAACAGAACAATACATTGCACCGTCATTTGCAGCTTTGACCATTGCAACAATTATGCCTTCATTATGGAGTATACTGCTTCCACTCCTTCGTTTTCTTTTTCTACAGCCACTTCTTCTTTTGGGAAAGAAAAAAAGAGAAGGATGGGGTATGGTATATAATAGTGTCACAAAACTTCCAATAGATTTGGCTATTGTGCGTTTGGTAGATAAGACAACGCATAAAGTTATTCAGTCTCGTGTTACGGATGGAAATGGAAGATTCTTGTTTATGGCAAGGCCAGGAGATTATAGAATTGAAGTTCAGAAGGAGGGACTGATATATCCTTCAAAAGCCTTGTCAGGTGTGAACACAGACGGAAAATTATTGGATTTGTATCATGGAGAAGACATTAGTGTAACAGATGAACAAGCAACCCTTACACCGAATATTCCTCTTGATCCAATTGGAGAAACAGTCACGATAACACGTATAAAAAAAGAAAAATATATACGTTATTTACAAAGTGTAATTTCTGCCTTGGGTATTGTGGTTACAGCAGTATCTATATATATTTCTCCGACATGGTATATGTGGGTATTTCTTGGTGTCCATATAGCACTGTATGTAGGCTTTAAAGTATTTGTTCTCCCCAAAAAACCAAAAGGATGGGGTATTGTGTATGATGAAAAGACGAAAGAACCAATTGGAAGTACGATTGTCCGTTTGTTCACTGGAGATTTTAATCGATTGGTATCTACACAAATGACAGACAGAAAAGGAAGATATGCTTTTCTCGCTGGACCGAACAGTTATTATATGACATATACAAAAGAAGGTTATGTACAGCGAAAGAGTGAAGTATTAGATTATACAAATACCAAACAAGAAGGAGATCTCATAAAAAAAGACATTCCGCTTGCTCATGCGTAATGTTATCCCCAGTCAAATAATAAAAAAACATTTTGCACACGACAAAATGTTTTTTTTGTGGTAAAATATAAGAAGAAATGCAATTAACACAATGAAAAATATTTCTTGTTTAATGCTCCTGACATGGAAGAAATACTGAAGACAAAAAAGGAATGGAAAATTCTCGCAATTTGGGTACTTGCGATGTTTTTTGGTATTGCATATTTATTTGGTTTTGGGAGTGCAGATGTAGAAACAGCAAATCCTCCAACAATCATTACATACCAAGGAAAATTGTTGAAGAGTAGCCAATCTGTCACAACAACCCAAACCATGTCATTCCTTATCTTTGATGCAGCAACTTCTGGGAATCTCTTGTATACTGCGTCTGGAACTCTTGCTACAACCTCAACATTACAAATAGATGTAAGCAATGGAATTTTTGCAGTAGATATCGGTGGTACAGGAACAAATTCTTTTGATAGTGGAATGTTTGCAAATACAACAACCCTATATTTGGAAATTTGGGTACATGAAGGAACAGCAGAGACAAAACTAACTCCACGTAAACAATTGACAGCTGCTCCTTTTGCATATAACAGTACGTATCTTCTTGGTAAAACTGCAGCCGTGACATCAACATCATCATATATCCCATTTGCAAGTAGTACAGGTATGTTTGAGTTTGCAGGTGACCCTCAATCTTCTCATGTTGGATCTGGTTCTGTATATATTAACCCAATCGCAGCAGACGCTGATGAGACACTCTTTGGTATTGC
>JAZDMW010000006.1:0-5222 GCA_043800545.1 Candidatus Magasanikiibacteriota bacterium
ACTCAAGGCTGGAATGAACGTAAAAGTTCACCAAATTATTAAGGATAAAAATAAAAAAGGTGAAGATAAAGAACGTATCCAGATCTTTGAAGGGATCGTACTTGCGGTAAAGCATGGTAATGAACCAGGAGCAACCGTAACTGTACGCAAAGTTTCAGAGGGTGTTGGTGTAGAAAAAATCTACCCTATCCATTCCCCAATAATTGAAAAGATTGAACTTGTTCGTCAAATGAGAGTTCGCCGAGCAAAAGCAGCCTTTATTCGAACTTCTAAGAAGAAACTCCAGGAAGTAAAAAAGCTAAACCAGTTGAAGTAAAAGAGTAAATAATAAAAAACACCCGTAAGGGTGTTTTTACTTTGTATTTTTTTTATATCACTTCTTTTAAATATTTTCCTGTCCAACTTTTTTTGTTTTTTGCAACTTCTTTTGGAGTTCCTTCTGCTACAATTTCTCCACCTTCTCTTCCGCCTTCTGGACCCATATCAATGACCCAGTCTGCACATTTAATCACGTCAGTGTTATGTTCAATCGTGAGAACCGTATTTCCTTTTTCTACTAATTTATTGAGGATTCCAAGAAGACGTTTAATATCTGCAAAATGGAGCCCTGTGGTTGGTTCATCCAATATATAGAGTGTTTGTCCTGTTTGTCTTCTTGCAAGCTCTGTGGCCAGTTTAATACGTTGTGCTTCACCACCAGAAAGAGTGGTGGCAGGTTGTCCAAGGTGTAAATATCCAAGTCCAACTTCGCGAAGGATTTGGAGTTTTTCTGCAATACTTGGAATATCTCGGAAGAATTGGTATGCTTCTTCGATCGTCATTTCAAGAACATCTGCAATGTTTTTTCCTCGGTAGTGAATTTCCAATGCTTCTTTATTATATCTTTTTCCCTGACAGCTATTACATTCTATAAAAACATCATTCAAGAAATGCATTGGAATGCGAATATATCCTTCTCCAGCACATGTTTCGCAACGTCCCCCACCTTTTACATTGAAACTGAATTTTCCAGCATCATATGCACGCATCTTTGCTTCTGTTTGTGAGGCAAAGAGATCACGAATGGTAGTAAATACACCAGTATAGGTAGCAGGGTTACTTCGAGGAGTTCGTCCGATAGGTGTTTGATCAATAGCAATGACTTTGTCTATATGTTCAATGCCGGTAATTTTTTTATGTTCGCCAATTTGGACTTTTGCACGATAAAAATGTTTAGAAAGTGCGCGGCCAAGGATGTGATTGATAAGAGTAGATTTTCCAGAACCAGAGACACCAGTAACACAAATGAACTGTCCGAGTGGAATGGTCACATCAATATTCTTGAGATTATTGGCGGTTGCACCGACAATAGTAATCTTCTTTCCGTTTGATTTATGAAGTTTTTCTGGAAGGGGAATACTTTCTTGGTGAGAAAGGTACTGTCCTGTGAGGGAGTGTTTATTTTGAAGTATTTGTTTGTAAGTTCCTTCTGCCATCACCTGTCCACCATGTTCTCCTGCTCCAGGTCCAATGTCTATAAGATAATCTGCTTGTTGCATCATGGCTTGGTCATGTTCAACAACAATAACAGTATTTCCCATGTCACGAAGTTGTTTCAAGGTATCTATGAGTTTTTGATTATCTTTTGGATGGAGACCAATAGAAGGTTCATCGAGTATATAGATGACATCAGTAAGACCTGTAGCGAGTTGGTTCGAAAGACGGATTCTTTGCATTTCCCCACCAGAGAGAGTATTGACTGAACGATCCATGGTAAGATAATGAAGTCCAACATTGATAAGATTGTCGATACGACGAGAAATTTCTTTTAAAATTGGTTCTGCAATTTTTTGTTCGTTCTTTGAGAGTATTTGAAAAAGATTTTTTGCATCTTTTATTTCTTTTTTAGGAAGAGAAAAAAAGTTTTTTGCCTCTTGTAAATTGAGTTGTGTAATATCTGCAATAGAATATTCCCCAACACGAACAAAGAGAGATTCTTTTTTAAGACGTTTTCCTTCACAAACAGGACAAATTTTTTCTTGCATGTATTGTTCCAATTCTTTTTTTACATATTCTGAATCTGTTGTAGCATGTTTTTGTATGAGAGTTGGGACAACACCTTCAAAACGAATTTTTTGTGAGCCAAGAATATATTCTTCTCCATCAGTACCATAGAGGATAATATCCAATGCTTTTTTTGGAAGATCCTTTACAGGAGTATGAATAGAAAAATTATGGGCTTTTGAAACGGCTTCAAGCAGTTTAATTTGTTTTGTATTATTTCCAACCATTCTTGTCCAAGGCTGTATAGCTCCTTCTGCAAGAGTAAGTTTTGGATTTGGAATAACAAGTTCAGGATCAATATCTAAAGTATATCCAAGACCTGTACAACGATTGCAGGCACCATAAGGGCTGTTAAAACTAAAAGTCCTTGGTTCAACAGGTTCAAACATTTTTCCTGAAGCATCGCAATAAGGAAAAGTTGTAAGGGTATATTCATCTCCTGAATCAGTATTGACGATGATTATTTTCCCATTAGAAAATTCAAGTGCTGTTTCAACAAGAGAAGTAATAGGTTGTTTTTTTGGATCAGTAATATCCCCAATAAAGAGATCGATTTCGTATTCTTGCCCTTTATTGATTTTGAGTTTCTTAAAATCAATAAGTTTGGTTAATACGCCGTTTACACGGACCGTATTATATCCAGAACTTTCTAAGGATTGGAGGAGTGAACGAAAATTATCTATAACACCATGAATAAATGGTGAAAAGAGAGAAAGCTCTGTGTTTCTGGCTTCTTTGCGAATATGTTCAGCAATTTCTCCAATAGTATGGGTATGGACCAATTCGTTGGTATCTGGACAGTATTGTTTTCCAATACGTGCATACAGAAGACGAAGAAGGTCATAAATTTCTGTAGTGGTACCGAGAGTGGAACGAGGATTGCGTGAAATGTTTTTTTGGTCAATGGCAATTGTAGGGGAAAGGCCAGTGATTTCATCAATATCTGGTTTATCTTGTACTTCCATGAATTGTCTTGCATATGCAGAAAGACTTTCTGCATAGCGTCTTTGTCCTTCAGCGTAAATAGTATCAAAAGCAAGTGATGATTTTCCTGAACCTGAAAGCCCAGTGATTACTGTAAGTTTGTTTTTTGGAATCTCAAGAGATATGTTTTTGAGGTTGTTTACGCGAGCGCCAGTGATTTTTATATTTGGCTTCATAGAGGTGTTTTTTATGAGGGATATAACTCGAGAATACATTGTAGCACATTTTTTGGTTAAGTCAAGAGGTCTTTCGTTTTGGGCAAAAAAACAAGGCTGTAAGGCCTTGTTTTTCAGAGGGGAATATATTATTTTTAGAAGAATTCGGGATAAATTTCTCTGCGTTTCATAATGTTTGATAATCCTGCTTCATCATCAATATCTGTCACTTTATCTACATCAATATTGAGCATAAAACCTTCTTCTAAATCTTTGGCAGTAAAAAGACGAGATGTAAAGTTTGTATTTCCAGTTGTGAGGAGGTATTTAAATGCTGTATCATCTCCAAGATCTATACCTTCACTTCCATCTTTTCCGATATAATGGTTTTCTGAACTTGTATAGGTGAATGATTCATTAAAACCAGTTACCAATGCATAGCCAATAAGCCCACCATTTTTATTGCAATAGTTGGCATCTTTTAAGTTTCTATTTAAAAGTTTGAGAGAATATTCTTGTTGTTTAAGTTTTTTATCTATATTTCCACTAGTTGTTGGGTTGACAATGTATTGTGCCTCCAGTGTTTCAATATGACCATCCTGACATCCTGCAATAATACGAAAGAAATTTTCACTTTCATATTTAGGGTGAATCCATGGCCATCCCCACCATTCCGTAAGGATTGATCCAACATCTTCTACAAGAGAAGCATCTCCCATAATACCTTTTGCAAGTTGATTGCTATTGTATATTATTCCGCCAATTGTACCTTCGCGACAGTAGGGAAGAGTTTCCATGACATGGTTGGGCATATCAAAATACCTTGTAAGGTTATATGCTTTGCTTACGTTTGTAGAAAAAGTATAATGCTTTGGTATTTGTACATAACAAACATAACCATCCTGACATTTTTGTCCACGACAGGTCATTCCACCTGTTCCTTCTACATAGTAATCAAAGCCACACTGTGCATTTTCTTTTATTGTGTCATATTTTGTATCTGGTTTTATGTTTTGTTCACGAAGTGCCTGGATTTGGTTGGCTTCACCATTGAGGACAAGTTTATCTTCCAAGCTTACTGCTTGTGCGAGCATTCCGCTTTGGAGATTTTTACAATAAACAGGGCTCAACCCTTGTTGATTGATAAGCCATACTTCTGGAAGTTTTAATTGGACAAGGTTAGAATTAATGGTATTTAAAATGGTATATGATAGTACTGCAATAGTAATTCCACCAAGAGCTCCATATATTTTTTTCTTGGCTGAAGTAATATTTTCTGGATTTCCTCCTGAGGCTGTCCATTGAAGACCTGCAAAGATTATCATGAGGATACCAATAAGTATGGCTGATGCAATACCGTATTTATACATTTTTTGGATAAATATTCCAAAATTATCAAATTGATTATCCTGTCCAAACCCAACTTGTGTTTTTGTGGATACAACAGGAAGACAAAATCCCATGTCTCGCCCAAGGGCATCCTTTGTTCCGCAGGCATTTGTAATATCAGCAGTTCCTACTTTGAAGGATTCATTTGCTTCTTCTCTTGTCATATCTCCATTGGTCATGTTGTATTCTACACATTGATCTTTGGTAAAACAACGTTGATCAATAGTAGCGTGAACGCAGATTGGGATAAGAAAATAAAAAATTGAGAATAAAAAAATGAGATATTTCATAAAGTTTCTTTCACCTTGGAAATGATATTTTCCCAGGTTTCTTCATTATGTGAACCTTGAACTTTTATGTTGTTTATAAAATATGTCGGTGTTCCAGTAATTTGGAGAGCCATTCCATCACGCATGTCTGTTTGTACTTGTGTTGCGTACTGTCCTTTTTCTAAACAGGTCTGAAATGTGCTTTTGTTGAGACCTATAGTTTCTGCATAAGTAAGAAGAGATTCATTATCAAAAAGCTTATACGTAAAAAGCATATCATAGTAATCCCAAAAGTTTTTTTGTCCATAGGCACAAGAGGCGGCAAGGGCTGCCTCATAGCTATTTGGATGAAGATCCTCAATAGGGAGGTGTTTAAACACAA
>JAZDMW010000010.1:0-15345 GCA_043800545.1 Candidatus Magasanikiibacteriota bacterium
TGTACAGCAGTCAGGGTATGTACGTATTGGCGAAGAATACAATAATACCTATTTTTATGAAAAAGAAGGAAATATATATTGTAAAAATAGTCATATTCAGCCAAAAGAAATAACCTATTATAGATATCATCCTGGTAGTAATGGTATATTCGGGGGAAGTGGTGGTGACTCCTATAGAAAAGCCTTCATCTGCGATGAACAATATTTTATTGATGATTATTCCTGGAATGGTCGGAATATTTACGGTCCATTTCACTTATAATAAAATTCGAAGTTAACATAAAACACAGCTTTAAAGCTGTGTTTTATTGATACTTTGTTTTTTCTATTTATACCAAACCATTTATCTCGTGTTTCTTTGCGAGTTTTATGAGTGTATCAATACCTGCCACTACCTCTTGAGGGTCTTCTCTTGGTACAAATGTTTCGAATTTCTTTTCTATGTGTTCTATTTTGTATGTATTATTCAATACCGCATTTGTGAGATTTTCAATAACTGTTGAATGTTTTGAAATTACTTGTGACATGATATCAATACTTTCTGTATGGTCTTCAACAATTTTTATCAGTGATTCCATGTGTTGTATGTTTTCTTTCCCTTGTTCAATCAGAAGAGTAACCTCTTGTGGAAAAGAAACATTTTTATCATCTTTTGTTTGATTGATATTTTCATCCATATTACCGTATCGCGATATCCAACGTTCCGAATGGAATGTGGCTTTAGCCTTTACGGATATCGCGTGTTAGGCGATGAAACTAAAAATTTCCTTTCCTAATAATAAAGAATTTTTGGCAATTTATTTTTTATGGCGCTATGCCTTCATCCCAGCTATATGTGTCAGGCCCATCTTCACCATCTTTTGCGTCTTTAACAACTTCGTCATATTTTTCGCCCGCAAGCACCCTTACCATTTGGTCGATCACCCACGTTTTATGTTGCGATCCGTCAATACCACCAAACTTTACAGCAAGCTCAATGGCTTTATCAATTCTTTCCCTGAGTTTCTCCACACTTTCTTTATTCTCGACGCCAACCTCGGGCGCTTTAGGACTGCCCATGTCCGGTTTTGGTTCTCCAATCATAGTTTTTCTGTTAATTAATAAAAAATAAATTACCAAAAATTCTTCTCAAAAATAGAGAGGAAATTTTTAGTTTTTTCGCCTAACTCCATAATACCAATAATGTTTGTTTATTGTCAATATAAAAAAACACGGCTTTTATACCGTGTTTTTTTATTTATTCTTCTTGTTATAACAATTCAATACTTGCTACTTTGTCATTTCCTTTTTTGAATCGCATAATGCGAACTCCTTGTGTAGCACGTCCAAGTGTAGAAACACTCTTCAGTGTTGTACGCATAACTTGTCCAGAAACTGAGATAAGCATAAGATCTTTGTCTTCTGTGTTATTAATAACACGAGCATTGATCAGTTTTCCTGTTTTTTCTGTAACATTCATGGTCTTTATTCCACTTCCACCACGTCCTTGTACTTTGTATTCATCGAGAAGGGTTTTCTTTCCAAGACCATTCTCAGATACGACGAGGAGTTCAAGAACTTTGTTTTTTATGAGGAGTGGAGCAACAAGTGCCATTCCAATAATATAGTCATGAGATTTAAGACGCATACCACGAACACCAGAGGCAGTACGACCCATGGCACGGACACCTGCTTCTCGAAAGCGAATCGCTTGTCCAAGAGAGGTAATGAGCATGATATCGTCTTTGCCTGTTGAAGGACGTACCCAGAAGAACATTTCATCTTCGCGCAGTTTGAGGGCAATGAGGCCAGACTTGCGGAGATTTTGGAAATCTTTGAGTTTTGTCTTCTTAATCGTTCCCTTGTCTGTCACCATAACGAGATATTCATATTTCGTCATGTCTTCCATTGAAAGAATTGAAGTCACTTTTTCGTTTGGAGCCAATTGGAGGAAGTTCACTAAAGCTTGTCCCTTTGCTGTGCGTGTTGCAACAGGAATATCATACGCTTTCATTTCAAAGACTCTTCCACGAGTAGTGAAGAATAACATGTTGTCATGGGTATTCGTAGAAATAAGTTTTTCTACAACATCTTCTTCTTTTGTGGTGACTCCGATGATTCCTTTTCCTCCACGATGTTGTGTTTTGAAAATATCTGGAGCCATGCGTTTGATATATCCATCATGAGTGACCATAATAATGGTTGGTTCATTTGGAATAAGATCCTCAGCACTAAATTCTTTTACACCATGAGCCATTATTTGGGTTCTTCTTTTATCTGCATGTTTTTCTTTGACCTCAATAATTTCTTGTTTTACAACTCCAAGAATTTTTTTCTCACTTGAGAGAATCGTTTTCAAATCAGCAATGATGGCAAGTTTTTCTTTGAGTTCATCTTCAATTTTCTTGCGTTCCATGTTTGCTAATTGTTGCAAACGCATTTCAAGAATTGCTTGTGCTTGACGTTCACTAAATTTAAATTTCGTAATCAAATTTTCTTTCGCAACATCTTTGTCTTTTGACTTACGAATGGTATCAATGATTTGATCAATTTTATCTAATGCTTTTTTAAGACCTTCAAGAATGTGTGCACGTTCTTCTGCTTTTGCAAGATCAAATGCAGTACGTCTTTTAATCACTTCTTGTCTGTGTTTAATATATTCTTCAAGAACAGCTTTCAGGGTCAGTACTCTTGGTTGAATACCATCAACAAGAGCAATCATATTTACGTGGAATGTTGTTTGGAGTTCTGTAAGTTTAAAGAGTTGATTGAGTACTTTTTTAGGGAAGGCTTCTTTCTTTAAATCAATAACAACACGTACGCCATCTTTATTGGATTCATCACGCAGATCCTTGATACCGTCCAATTTCTTTTCTTGTACAAGGTTTGCTATTTTCTCAATAAGCGTTGCTTTGTTTACTTGATAAGGAACTTCTGAAATAAGGATATGGAACATCCCTTTTTTGTCTTCTACAATGTCTGTTTTTGCACGCATGACAATTCCACCTTTTCCTGTGGCATAGGCAGTGGCAATATCTTGTTTACTATAAATAATACCTCCAGTAGGGAAGTCAGGTCCTTTAATATCTTCCATGAGTTCTTCTACTGTACATTTTGGATTCTCAATAAGTCGAACAACGCCATCGCAGAGTTCTCCCAAATTATGTGGTGGAATATTTGTTGCCATACCAACGGCAATACCCATACTTCCGTTCAAGAGAAGGTTTGGAAGTTTGGAAGGAAGAACTCGAGGTTCTTTTTGTGAACCATCGTAGTTTGGTATGAGATCCACAGTTTGTTTATCAATATCTGCAAGCATTTCAGTTGCAACAGATTGAAGCTTTGCTTCTGTATAACGCATCGCAGCAGCAGAATCTCCATCCATGGATCCAAAGTTACCCTGTCCATGTACCAAAGGTACGCGCATAGAAAATTCTTGCGCCATACGAACCATAGAATCATAAATTGCAGAATCTCCATGTGGATGATATTTACCCATGACGTCTCCGACAACACGAGCAGATTTGAGGAATTTTGATGTTGGTTTTAACCCCAAATTCCACATGGCATACAAAATACGTCTGTGTACTGGTTTTAACCCATCACGGACATCAGGAAGCGCACGAGCAACAATAACGCTCATGGCATAATCCAGGTATGATGTTTGCATTTCGTCAACAATTTGTCTTGGTTCAAGTTTGCCTATGAGTCCTTTTTCAATTTCTGGCTCAATTTCTTGATTCGGTTTGTTCATATTCAATTCCTATTATTCGGTGAGTGATGGTGTTGTTGTAGTTATATCTGTTTGTGTATTTATTTCTATTGTTGTGGTTGGTGTTTTTTCTTCAGTATCTGTTGGTTGTTTTTTAATTTCTTCTATTATATCTCCGACAGCTTCTTTCAATATATCAGTATCACTTTTTGGCGTCCCTGTTGCCTGTACTTCTGTTTCTAGAAGCGAAAGTTCACCAACTATTGATGAAAAATCATTTTGTATGTCAGACACGAGGCTATCCGTATTATTTTCTGGTGAATAGAGTTTTGCAATCGTATTCTTGAAGTTAAAAAACCACATACCAACTAAAACTACGGTAATCAAAGAAACACTGGACACAAGAAGGGTTTTCTTTTTTTGTTCTGCATGTGTTGGGTAAGAAATCTCTTGGGGAGTATTGTTTTGTGTACCTGCTTCTTCTCCACGATTTTGTCTTTCACGAATAATTGCCTCAGGCAATTCATCGATGAGTTTTTTAAAGTTTTTACTATTTTTTGCAGGCATATGATAAAAACATTAAATATTATTCTTTTTCAAGGACAATAATTTGCATATCTTCTTGTGGAAGATCTTTTTTCTTAATAATGACTTTTGTTCCTGGTTTTTCTGCTGGGACACCAATTTCTTTTAAAAATACTTCAACAGAATCAGCGTCAGGTTCGTTATCACTCTTATAAGCATAAGGAATCACAATTCGTGGTTCAATATTGTTGATAAGTTTTATTGCTTGTTCTGCAGAATAGCTATTTTTTCCACCCACAGGGATTGCCAAAATATCCACACCCGTGAGGAATTCTATTTGAGCATCAGTTGGCATCTCTTTTGTTAAACCAAAGTGTCCAAAACTGATCATCTCAGCATCAACACGAATCGCAAGATTTTGTTCGTCTTTTCCTGCTACGGCTTGTATGAGGACATTTTTTGTTTCATATTCGCCTGGTATAGAAACAATGAACGGATCACCAGAGAGGGTAATGAGTTCATCAATTCCATGAGTAGCAATCCCAATATGTGGGGTAAGACTTCTTGGAAAATTCCCTTTTTCTTGTTTATACGGGTCAATTGCGACCACAATTTCATCAGTTACTGGTTTTACCTGAAGTTTGAAGGCACTTGCCCCAAGCCATTGTATATGCATAATTCTGTATCAGATTATTGAGTAAAAACACTAAAAAAATGTCTCTTTTTTCACTCTTGAGACGCTTCTAGTATACCCCATTTTCCCCTGGTATGCAAGAGCTTGACAGAAATAAAAAACAATGCTATACTGAGCACACTTTTATAAGCATGTCCAGATTGGACAACTCATATATTTGTATGGGTTAATGTAATTTTTAATATGAGTGAAAACACTCAACAGGATTTTGGAACGCTCCTTAAAGAGTATTTTGCCAAACTCCCTAAAGTAGGCGAAGTTGTTGAAGGAAATGTTATTTCCGTTGACAATGGTGCTGTACGTATAGATATCAATGGTCTTGCAACTGGAGTTGTACGCGGAAGAGAGCTTTTTGCTGAATCTGCAGAATTCTCTAATATCAAGATTGGAGATAAAATTGAAGCAACTGTTCTTGAACTCGAAAATGAGAACGGTGAAGTGGAACTTTCTTTCCGCGCTGCTGGTCACCAACGTGTTTGGGACAGAATGGCAGAATATGCGAAAGATAATATCACTATCAAAGCAAAAGTATTAAAAGCAAACAAAGGTGGACTCATGATGCAAGTAGATGCTCTTACAGGTTTCATGCCAGTAAGTCAGCTTGCTCCTGAACATTATCCACGCGTACCTGGTGGAGATAAAAATCAAATTCTTGAACAATTAAAAGCTATTGTTGGAATTGATCTCCAGGTAAAAGTATTGGATGTATCACAAAAAGATGAAAAACTTATCGTTTCTGAGAAAGCTGTTTGGGAAGATGACCAAAAAGCAGTCCTCGATAACTATAAGATTGGTGATAGCATAAACGGAGAAATCAGTGCCCTAACTTCATTTGGAGCATTTGTAAAATTTGGACAAGGTCTTGAAGGTCTTGTACATATTTCAGAAATTGCTTGGCAAAGAATTGACCATCCACGTGATGTGTTAAAAGTAGGCGACCGTGTTACTGCACAAATCATTGACCTCAATAAATCAAAGATTTACCTTTCTATCAAGAGACTTGTAAATGATCCTTGGAAGATTGTAAAAGAGAAATATAAAGTTGGACAGATTATTGATGGTGAAGTTCACAAAATTGAACCATTTGGTTTGATGGTGAAACTTGACGAAGATATTCATGGTCTTGCACATATTTCAGAACTCTCAAATAAAACCGTTCATGGTATTGATGAGTTAAAAACCATGTTTACTATCGGAGAAAAATATAAATTCGAGATTGTAAACATTGAACCTGCTGAACATCGTCTTGGACTTCGTGTAGAAGGAGTAAAACCAAAGGAAGAAAAAGAAGAAAAGAAAGAAGAAGCTCCTAAAGAAGAAACAAAGACTGAAGAAGTAAAAGAAGAAGCAAAAGCAGAATAAGAAAACAAATGTAAAAAACCGTCCGAAAGGGCGGTTTTTTACATTGACAAAAAAGAAAAAGAATGCTATGGTTCCTACACACGAAACATGGAGGAACTTATGGACAAGCGAGTCTTGATTCCAGAAAATTGGGGACCTATTGTTCCTATTGTCTATCGGAATAAGAGATTAAAGGTTGAACACGAAGTTCTGATCCGTCGTGTTCCGGACGATTTCGGGGGAGACAAGCTGGCGCTTGTCTGTGATCCTCGGTATCCGGATATGAACGGAAATTTCATGTTTTTCCGCGCTGACAGACAAGCTTGGATGCATGTGAAGCATGGGCTTTTTGCCCTGTACCGCTGTATCTGCTACATACAGGATGCTTGTCCAAGTGAGTATCCAGATTACCGTCCGTTGGTGATGGAGCTGATTCTTCTCGTAGAGGAACAACTGACCAAAGCGAGGAAATTGCTCGCTGTCATTGACCGGAATTTGGATTTGCTGTGTAACGAGCGGCTTTTCATCCAGGTGCGTGAGAACATCCGAGAACTTTATGGAGGTGTGGTTCCTTGCCTCACCTTGAAGCCGTACAATCATCTGCTCCGTGACGAGGTGCGGGTGATTGCTCAGGCTTTCGAGAGGGGGGACTGGAAGACACTTCACGACACAGTTCACATTGCTCTCTCATCCACTCGCCTCTTGTCTCTAAGGAAAGATCTTGAGCTTGCAAAGCTCCATCTAACGAGGCGAGTGAAAGGTGCATTTGTGGATGATAGCATTATCCGGTCTATCCAGGACATGCTCGCCCTTGTACGTGGTACTGTTTTGCCAGATGACCTCGCTTCTCATCTGCATGGCGTAGGTGTAGGGATAGTCCTTGAAGATTACGAACGAGCTCTCACAGCCATTGATCTCGCTCTCGTCCTCATCTAGTTTCTAGCCAGTACCATTTTTTCCACCTCGGTACTGGCTTTTTTCTTTACATTGACAAATTCTTTGTTTTTTTTTATAATAGACAAGAAGATTTGCTTATTTAACTTATTTTATGAAGAATCTCTTGAAAAATTTTACCGTTATATTTCTCTTTCTCCTTATTGCTGCAGCACTCCTGAGCTTTGGAGATTTTGGAGTTGAGAAAAAAGAAGTTGTTGGTATTCATCGATTAGTTTCAGAAATACAACAAGAAAATGTGAAGAGTATCACCGCACAAGGGGATATATTGTCTGTTGCTTTAAAGGATGAAACCAAGCTTGAGGTGAAGAAAGAATATGGTCAATCTTTTTCTGAACTTGCAGATAACTATGGTATTCCAAAAGAAAAATTGCAGAATGTAGAATTTACAGTTGAGGAATTAAGCGGTGTGAAATATTGGACAGCAACACTCCTTCCTTATCTTATTCCAATTCTTCTTTTGTTTGGTGTTATTTATTTCATGACTCGACAAGTACAGGGTGCGAATAACAAGGCTATGGGTTTTGGACAATCAGGAGCAAAAGAATCTGCTCAGGATCCAAAAAATAAAAAAACATTTAAAGATGTTGCTGGTGCTGTTGAAGCAAAAGAAGAACTTGAAGAAGTTGTAGATTTTTTGAAGCATCCGAAAAAATTTACACAAATGGGAGCAAAAATTCCACGTGGAGTTTTACTCATGGGAGCACCTGGAACTGGTAAAACACTCTTGGCAAAAGCGGTTGCAGGAGAAGCAGGAGTTCCATTTTTCCATATATCAGGTTCAGAATTTGTGGAAATGTTTGTTGGTGTTGGTGCGAGTCGTGTTCGTGATTTGTTTGCAAAAGCAAAAAAGGCAGCTCCTGCGATTGTGTTTATTGATGAAATTGATGCTGTTGGACGAAAGCGTGGAGCCGGTCTTGGGGGAAGTCATGATGAACGAGAACAGACTTTGAATCAGATATTGGTAGAAATGGATGGTTTTGATCCAAATATTGGTGTCATTGTGATGGCTGCTACGAATAGACCAGATGTGTTGGATTCTGCATTGCTTCGTCCAGGACGTTTTGACAGACGTGTGGTGATCGAAAAACCAGATATTAAGGATCGTGAAGAAATATTAAAAGTTCATGCAAGAAATAAGCCACTTGCAAAAGATGTTTCGTTAAAAAGGGTTGCTGAGCGTACTCCAGGTTTTACTGGAGCAGATTTAGATAACCTTTTGAACGAGGCTGCAATTCTTGCTGTGAGAAAAGAAGCAAAAGAAGTGACAGAAAGAATGATACTAGAATCTATAGAAAAAGTTTTGCTTGGACCAGAAAAGAGAAGCAGGGTGATGTCAGAAAAAGAACGTGAAATGACTGCATATCATGAAGCAGGTCATGCTATTGTTGGACATTTCCTTCCAAATTGTGATCCTGTACGAAAGGTATCTATTATTGGTCGTGGTATGGCAGGAGGATATACACTCTCTATGCCTGAGCATGATGTTCGTTACAAAACACTTGCGCAATTTACTGATGAGATTGCTATGACTATGGGTGGATATGTCACAGAAAAATTGATGTATGGTGATGACCAGATTTCTACAGGTCCTTCAAGTGATTTGAAACAGGCAACCCAGACCGCTACTGCTATGGTAAAGCAATATGGTATGAGTGAAAAACTTGGACCACGTCAATTTGGAGATAAAGAGGATCTTATTTTCCTTGCACAAGAAATTCATGATAAAAGAAATTATAGCGAAAAAACTGCAGAGGTTATTGATAATGAAATCGATATACTTTTGAAGAATGGTTATGATACTGCAAAGGCAATTATAGTGAAACATAAAAAAGAAATGGATGCTCTCGTCAAGGTTCTTTTGGAAAAAGAAACCATTGAACAAGAGGATTTTAGAAAAGTGATGGGGGATGGTGAAAAAAAGGAAACAGTGTAATAAAAAATTTTAAAAAGAAAGAGGATATCCCTCTTTCTTTTTTATTCATTAATTTTTCTAAATGTGATATACTAAAGATAAGAATTTTTAATTTTTTTGCATACTATGAAAGAAACTTTATATAAAGACGCTATCCTCAGCAGTTTCCATTTTGCGTGGAAACAAAAAGCGCTTTGGGTTTTTGGTTTACTCGCTGCAATACTCGGACAAATGGGAGTTGTAGATTTTGTCACAAAGGTACTCAAAATTGGAATTACTGATTCTACAACAAAAGTTTTGTTATTTCCAGCCTTTATCCGTTCTGGTGATTGGAGTTTGCTTTTTGGAAATGCAAAAATGACAGTTTCCTTTATTTTGTTAGTTATTTTGCTTCTCTGTATATTTGGTTTACTTGTGTATGCATCTGTTTCTGCACAGGGAGCAATCATTCATAATGTAAGTAAAGCAATCAAAGGAAAGGATCATGTTGACCTTGGAAAATCCTGGCAAGTTGGTGTAAAACATTCTGGAAGACTTTTCTTTTTGAATGCTATAAAAAAGATTATTCTTTTTGTTTCAAGTATTATTATTGGAATTTTTATTTTTGCACTTTCTCTTGATTATACAAATTATACGTTTGCTGTATATCTTCTTCTTTTTATTATTTTGGCATTGGTAAGTCTCATTACAACGGTTTTAACAATTTATTCTGCGGGATATGTTGTGGTTGAAGAGTATCATCTTTTTAGTGCGATTAAAGCAGCATGGAAGTTGTTTTGGTCACATTGGCTTGTTTCTATTGAAGTGGGATTCATTATTTTGTTATCAGAAATTTTTGTTTTAGTTATGGCAGTTTGGGGAGTCTCTATTCTCTTTTTGCCAACGATGATGATTTGGTTTTTGTCACTTGTTTCATTGAACAGTGCCTTGTGGACAGCCGGGACAACCATTGCTATGATTCTTTCTACAGCGTATGTGATGTTTTTAGGAGCTTTCTTTACCGTATTTGCGACTTCTGTTTGGACTTATCTTTTTATGAAAATGCATAAGGAAGGAATTGCAAGTAGACTTCTTCATATTTTTCGCAAATAAGAGTTATGTCTGATTTTTCTTCACAGAAAACTGGAAAAGGCCAACCACAGGGGAATTCATACACCCCTGGTGTTTTGAATGTCTCTTCAGAGGAAGTGGAAAAAGAATTTCAGAAGAAGATGTTACAGCTGAGAACAAAGGAAAAAGAGGTAGAAGTCATGCGATCAGCTCATGGAAAGTATCCATATATTGATTTGGAAAAATTTCCTGTAAGTCAGGAAGCCTTGAGACAATTAACGAAAAAAGAAGCAGAAGAAAAAAATGCAGTTGTTTTTTATTATACTCAAGATGAGTTTCGTCTTGCTGCTTTAGAACCTGAGAGTGATATAATCCAGGAATTACTCCATCAAATTTCCGAACGTACGCATGCAAAAGGGGGACTGTATGTGATTTCTGAGAAGAGTTTATCAAGGTTGATAAAAATGTACGATACACTTCCAACAATTGTTCCAATTACAAAAGATATTTCTATCAAAGCTGAAGATTTGGAAAAAGTACAATCAACAGTAACAGATTTTTCTTCCTTGAAAAATGCATTGAAAGAAGCATCTACAACAGATATTTTAACATTTGTTCTTGGTGCATCCTTGAAATTGGATTCCTCAGATGTACACATTGAAGCAGAAGAAGGAAAAGTTGCTGTGCGTTTTCGTATGGATGGTATTCTTCATGATGCTGCGGATCTTCCAAAAGATGCGTATAAACAACTTGTATCTCGTATTAAATTAGTTTCATCTCTCAAGATAAATATTTTAGATAAACCACAAGATGGTCGTTTTAGTATAAAAATTCCAGATGGAGATATCGATGTTCGTGTATCCACGATTCCTACGATTTATGGTGAAAGTATTGTAATGCGTCTTCTCCGTCAACAAAGACAAGGTCTTACATTGGATAAATTAGGACTTATTGGAAGGTCATACGAAAGATTATTAAAAGAAATTGAAAGACCTAATGGTATGATAATTACCACTGGTCCAACAGGAAGTGGAAAAACAACAACATTGTATGCTTTCATGCAACTCCTCAATAAACCAGGAGTGAAAATTATTACGCTTGAGGATCCAGTTGAGTACAAAATGGAAGGGATTAATCAGAGTCAAATAGATAGAAGCAAAGGATACACATTCGCAGGGGGATTACGTTCTATGCTTCGTCAGGATCCAGATATTGCCATGGTTGGAGAAATTCGTGATTTGGAAACTGCAGATATTGCGATTCAGTCTGCTCTCACTGGACATCTTATTCTTTCTACAATACACACCAATAGTGCTTCAGGTGCAATCCCTCGATTTTTGTCTATGGGAGTGCAACCATTTTTGCTTGCTCCTGCTTTGAACAGTGTTATTGGTCAAAGATTGGTGAGAAAAGTTTGTTCTGCTTGTAAGAAAAAAATTCAGTTGGATTCAGAACAGATGGAACGAGTACAAAAAATATTGGGAGCTCTTCCTGAAGATGAACGTGCAAGTATTGCGAATAAACCAATGGAATTTTATACGGGCGAAGGATGTCCAGCATGTAATGGAATTGGATATAAAGGACAAATTGGTATTTATGAAATACTGCTTATGAATCCAGATTTGGAACATATGATTCTTGCTGGACAGGTATCTGAATTTGATATTGAACAAAATGCAATTTCGAATGGAATGGTTACTATGGTGCAGGATGGAATCTTAAAAGCACTTGATGGAATCACTTCTGTAGAAGAAGTATTCCGTGTTATTGAATAACTCTTTTCAAAAAGCTAATTTTTTTGTATAATGTTTAGGGGGGATATTTACGTATCTTGTTTTTCCAACAAAAATAATTGTCTGTCATATGTATAATGAAAATTCTGTAGGAGTTGAACAACCTGTTCGCTTTTACAAAATAGTTGCCCTCTCGTTTCTCGTTTTAACGCTTATTTTGTTTGGAGTCATAATTTTTATGTCTTCAAAAAGGGCAATGATTACCATTGTTACAAAAAATGATCCTATAGATATCACAACACGGGTGAAAATAGGGGCGGTCAGTGCTGGGGCAGACATAGAAGGAACTTCAACAACAACTCTCGTGACTTATGAAAATAATTATGAACCAACAGGGTCAAGACAAGAAGAAGGAACTTCAACAGGATATGTAACTCTCCATAATGACAGCAGTGCCTCACAGTCACTCGTAGCGACAACTCGACTTTTGACGCAGGATAATATACTTTTCCGTCTCAAGGATAAAGTAGTTGTCCCAGCGAATGGTACGGTACGAGCAGAAGTGTATGCAGATAAAAAGGGAAAAGAGAGTGATATTCTTCCGCAGACAAAGTTTACTATTCCAGGCTTAAATGAAGAAAAACAAAAAGAGATTTATGCTTCCAGTGAGGAACCTATGACCGGTGGACTTGCAACCGTTGGTGTGCTCAGTTCTGAAGATTATAAAAAAGCGGAGTTGGATATGAAGGATCGTCTTCTTGCTGAAGGAAAAAAATATTTTGAGGAAACATATAAAGATACTTCTGTCGTCGTGACACTCCTTCAAGACAGTGTTGAATCGAATACAGAAATCGGTGAGGAAGTCAGTAAATTTACTCTCACAGGAAAAGCAACAATTATTGGAATCATGTATGATAAAAGTGTTGTCGAAACCTGGGCAAGAGAAGCATTAAAAAAACGTGAAATGTCTGCTGACGAAATAGTTGAACCAAGTGAGAATCCTCCAACGATTTCTTTTGACGAATATGAGAGCACTTCAGGAGTCGCTACTGTCCAGGTATTTTATGATGGTATTGCTACTCTTAATCCTGAGAGTTCTACAATCCAAAAGAATATGTTTTTTGGAAAGACAAAAGACGAAGTTCGCAGATATTTGCTTCCACTGGATCATGTACACGAAGTGGATGTAGAATTTACCCCAGCTTGGATTACAAAAGTGCCATTTGTAGCAGAACATGTTACTGTGGTGGTAAAAAGTATTTAATACTCGTTTACTTGACAAAAAAAATAAAACTGGTAATATAGTGATGATACGTCTGTACAAAGACCTGTCCTGAAGTACTTCTCCTGAAGAGAGGAAAATCCGTGGCTGTGAGATTTTCTAGGAAGAATGCTTAAAGGTACCACCTTTGGAGTATCAAGACAAATAAAAAAAGAGAAAAAACGGGTGGAACCGTCCGTAAGGACCCCGATGCAGTATTTTTACAGTTTTTGTAGAAGTACAGTATCGGGGATTTTTATTACAAAAAATTATTTATTTTCTATTTATAAGTATTCATATGTCCGAAGACAAGAACAAACTCGAAATGATACGCCATTCTTGCGCTCATCTCGTTGCAGCCGCTATACAAAAGCTTTATCCAGAGGCACAATTTGGTGTTGGACCAGTTGTTGAAAATGGATTTTATTATGATATTAAATTGCCAGTGAACCTTTCTGATGCAGATTTGAAGCAGATAGAAAAACAGGCAAAAAAGATGATGTCACAGAATTTGGAATTTGTGAGAAAGGAAGTTCCCATTGATGAAGCTATTGCATTTTTTACAGAAAAAAATCAGGTATTTAAAGTAGATTTGCTGAAAGACCTCAAAGAAAAAGGAACTACAAAATTGAATGATGAAGAAAAAATGGATGTTGGAGAATCCGTAGACCACGTGACTCTCTATACAACAGGAGAATTTGTGGATCTCTGTCGTGGTCCTCATGTAGCAAATACAAAAGAAATTGGGGATTTTAAATTAACCAAACTTGCAGGAGCATATTGGAGAGGAAATGCAGAAAATGAACAACTCCAACGTGTGTATGGTGTGAGTTTTCCTTCAACAGAAGAACTCCAAGCATATTTGTTTATGATTGAGGAAGCAGAAAAGAGAGATCATAGAAAAATTGGAAAAGAAATGGATTTGTTTAGTCTCCAAGAAGTTGGTCCTGGATTTCCATTTTGGCATCCAAATGGTGTTGTTTTGTATAATGCACTTGAACAATTTGCACGAGATCAAAACAGTGCACGTGGATATAATGAGGTGAAGACACCGATTATTTTGAACAAAAGCCTTTGGGTCACCAGTGGTCATTGGGAAAAATATGCAGAAAACATGTATTTTACCACTATAGACGAAGAAGAATATGCAGTAAAACCAATGAATTGTCCAGGTGGCCTTATGATATACAAGGCAAATCCACATTCATACAAAGAACTTCCAATTCGTAATGCAGAATTTGGTTTAGTCCATCGTCATGAAATGTCTGGGGTTCTCCATGGTCTTTTCCGCGTTCGTTCATTTACTCAAGATGATGCACATTCTTTTTGTACGCCTGATCAGTTGGAAAAAGAAATTGTGGATATGGTTGAATATGCAGAAGATATGTATTCTGCATTTGGGTTTACAGAATACACTATTTTTATTGCTACCAAACCAGAAAAATATATTGGAAGTGATGAGGATTGGGAAAACGCTACAAATGCTCTTAAAAATGCATTAGAGGTAAAGGGACTCAAGTATCAGATAAAAGAGGGTGAGGGAGCATTTTATGGCCCTAAGATTGAGTTTAACATCAAAGACTCTCTTGGAAGAAACTGGCAATGTGGAACGATTCAAGTAGATTATTCTATGCCAAGTCGTTTTGGTGCAACATATACGGATAATAATGGAGAAGAAAAAGTACCAGTTATGATTCATAGAGCTATTCTTGGTTCTCTTGAGAGATTCCTTGGTATTCTCATTGAACATTATGCTGGTGCATTTCCTGTTTGGATTGCTCCAAAACAAGTTCATTTTGTTCCTGTTTCAACAGAAAAACATTTAGAAGGTGCAAGAAATCTTGCACAAGAATTTAAGAAGTATGGAATACGAGTTTCTATTGATGAACAAGATGAAACAGTTGGAAAAAAGATTCGTAAAGCATCAAAAGAAAAAATTCCATACATTTTAGTTGTTGGGGATAATGAACTTACAGGAACAGATGTAACTGTACGTGTTCGTGGAAAAGAAGAACAAGAGACCATGCCAAAGCAACAGTTTATTGAAAGAGTCATGAGAGAAATACAAGAAAAAGTATAAAAGAAAACAGAAAGAAATATATATAAATAAAAAACAGGCATTTGCCTGTTTTTTAGATACTCTATTTTTTATTTTCCAAACAGTCCACCAAATATTCTTTT
>JAZDMW010000042.1:0-12393 GCA_043800545.1 Candidatus Magasanikiibacteriota bacterium
CGGCAGGCACGACGTAAATATTCTTTCAGTATTTCAACTCACTCATGAAGTACCTCATGACTATTTTGATAAAAACGGAATAAAATTTGATTCTATTTATGCTGATTTAGTAAAAAAATTATTTAGTGAAATGTCTCTTGGAGAATATAAGAAAGTAAAAATCATTATTGATGCCCGAAAACACAAAGGTGGAAGATTAGGAGAAAAAAAATTTCAAAAAGATATTGAAATTTTTCTTTTGAATCAATTTTCTAGTACAAACTGCATTTACAAGGCTACCCCATCATATTTAGATGTTCTGGTTGAATTAGCTGACTTTGTTTCTAACACTTTTTATAGGGAATATCAAAACGATTCAGACCATATTTTTGAGGAGATTGGTTTTAGACTGATCCAAATCAAAAATCCGCTATAATGCGGATCTTATGAAAGAGCCTTTTGGGAATATATTCGTTTCAACGGGATGTGTTCCTGATAGAGAACGCCCTCCACGAAGCTTTACCCTAAGGACTTATCTTCTGAGGTAATTATACACCTAACTAGCTCGAGTTGTCAATCATTTGTGCATAAAATTAAAAAAACACCCTCTCAGGTGTTTTTTTCTTTTCCTTTTTTCTATATCCTCCCCTCAACCACCTCCCAATCAATGGAGTTCATGTAGGTTTGGATGTAGTCTTTTTTATTGAGCTGGTAATCAGTGATGTAGGCATGTTCAAATACATCCATGACAAGGATGGGGGTGAGGCCTGTGAGGTGTCCCATGTCATGTTCATTGATCCATACGTTGAAGAGTTTGTCTGTTTGCTTGTCGTGTACGAGGAGTGCCCAGCCAATACCACGCATGGAGCCTGTGGCAATAAAATCTTTTTTCCAATTTTCTAGGGTACCAAAGTTTTTTTCTATGAGTTCTTTTGTTTTTGTTTGTATTTCTTTTGTTTCTTTTGTCATGGCATCGAAATACAATTCATGGAGACGCATACCAGAGAATTCCCAGCCAAATCTTCGTTTGAGTTCTGCGTATTCTCCTGGACCGGTTTTATCTTCTTCGAGAAGTGTCCTCAGTCTTTCTATTGTTGAGTTGGTATTTTTTACATACCCACTGTAGAGGGTAAAGTGGTTTGTGAGGAGGGTATCGCTCATACCACTGATTCCAAGGAGGTGAGTGTAGTTTTTTTCTTGATACATATTTTTTATTATTTTACTTTTCTAAAAAAGAAGAAATGTATTCTTCTTTTTTAGTATAGCATATTTTATCCGTACTTTTCACATTCGGTTGTATAGACCAAATGTGAGTTTCTGGTTTTTTGTTATATTTTCCCTACGAGATTGAGTCCTGGTTTGAGTGTCTCTTTGCCAGGTTTCCAGCTTGCAGGACAGGCTTCACCTCCATGAGAGAGTACGTATTGTGCCGCTTGAATCTTTCTTACGAGTTCATCTGCACTGCGTCCAATACTGTTATCTTGCATCTCATATGCCTTGATGATTCCATCTGGATCAATGATAAAGGTTGCACGGTAGGAGAGTCCTTCTTCCTGGATATATGTGCCAAGTGCTTTGCAGAGTTTTCCAGTTGGATCCGCAAGCATAGGATATTGTATTTGTTTTATTGAAGGGGAATGGTCATACCACGCCTTGTGAACAAATACCGTATCTGTGCTCACACTCATGACTTCTGTGTTCATTTCCTTCAGTTGTGGGTAATTCTGTGCAAGCTCTACCAGTTCAGTGGGGCATACAAAGGTAAAGTCTGCTGGGTAGAAGAAAAGAACAAGCCATTTGTTGTTTTGTTCTTGAAGCCTTATTTTTTTTTATTTGATTTTCGTGGAAGGCTTCAAGTTCCATATTTGGGATTTTTGTCCCGATAAGGGTTGTGTTTTTTGGTTCTGTATTTTCCATATTTTTCTTTTATTATATTGGTATTTTTGTTTCTGTATATATAATACCAATTCGGTATGTAATGCACAAGTGTGGATAACTTTGTAAATATGACAAGATACTGGATATTTGTTATACTAAAGAAAAAGAAAAATATATGACAGCACCAAATTTAACAAGAAAAGACGGAGTAGAAAAACACAAAGAAAGTGTTTGTGTTTTTGCTGCTACGAATTTCCGTAATCAGATGAGACGCTTCGGTATAAAAAAAGACGACCGTTTGCGCCACATGTATATTATTGGAAAAACAGGCATGGGGAAGTCTACTATGATGGAAAACATGTTTTTGCATGATATTTATGCAGGACATGGAGTAGCACTTGTGGATCCTCATGGAGATTTTGCAGAAAAGATGTTGGATTTTATTCCTTCTTGGAGAGTCAATGATGTGGTGTATTTTAACCCATCGGATATTGATCATCCAATTGGATTTAATATTTTGGAAGTGAAGGATGAACGACAAAAACATTTGGTGGTTGCTGGTCTTATGGGGACATTTAAGAAGATTTGGCCAGATGTGTGGTCCAGTCGTATGGAATATATTTTGAACAACACCCTCTTGGCATTACTCGATAGTGTAGGCTCGACACTTCTTGGAATTAACAGAATGCTTGGAGATGAAAAATTTAGAAAAAAAATAGTTGGACAAATTAAGGATCCAGTTGTAAAGGCTTTTTGGGTCAATGAATTTGCTGGATACAATGAACGATATGCTTCTGAAGCGGTTGCACCTATCCAGAATAAGATTGGTCAGTTTTTGTCTGCCAGTATTATCCGTAATATGGTCGCACAGGTGAAGTCTACGATTGATGTTCGTGAAATTATGGATAGTGGAAAGATTTTTATTATGAATCTTTCCAAAGGAAGAATTGGAGAAGATAACAGTCGTTTGCTTGGAGGTATGCTTATTACCAAATTGCAGTTGTCTGCTATGGAACGTGTGGATTTGCCAGAGGCAGAGAGAAAAGATTTTTTCTTGTATGTTGATGAGTTCCAGAATTTTGCAAATCCAAGTTTTGCAAATATATTGTCTGAAGCTCGTAAATATCATCTGGGGCTTATTATGGCTCACCAGTATGTTGCACAGCTCGATGAAATCGTTGCAGATGCCGTATTTGGAAACGTTGGTACGATTGTGAGTTTCCGTGTTGGTGGAGCAGATGCAGAAATTTTGGTCAAAGAGTTTACCCCTGTATTTATTGAAGAGGATTTGGTAAATTTATCCAAGTATTGTATATTTCTCAAATTGATGATTGATGGTGTTGCTTCACAGCCGTTTAGTGCGCTTACTTTGCCACCACTCAGTGAAAAAACCGGAAGCCAGGAGAAAGTTATTCGCGTGTCACGCGAAAGATATTCTCGTCCAAGAGATCTGATTGAGGAAAAGATTATTCGTTGGAGTGAAATGTCTGGAATAGGGGAAGATGATGATGCTGTTCCTGTGGAGAGAAAAGAAGAAAAGAGAAGAGATGATCGACCTCAACATATTTCTCCTCCAGTACAACCACAGAAAACTGTTTCATTAGGAGAGCTCAGACCAAAAGAAGAACAGAGGCAGGGAAGTGGAACCACGAATGGAAATGGTTTTGGTGGAGACAAGAAAAAAAAGAAACGAAAGAAAAAGAAAAATAATAATGGAAATTTTGAGAATAAAAAGAAAGAAGATGTAGACTTCAGAGATCCATTGGATAAATAGTATGAAATTGTTTCAGGATATTGGTGAAAAGTTAGGAAGAATTGGTGTATACAGTGGAATATTTATTATTCCACTCTTTGTATTACAGATATTTCGGAATGGTGTGGATTATCCGAAGATTCTTTTTTTGTCTACCTTGAATATTCTCATTCTTCTGTTTTGGGCGTTTGGAGTGTATAGAGAAAAGAATTTGTATTTGAGAAGCTCAACCATACAAAAAACAGTATTGTTGTTTCTTTTGGTCAATATTTTTATTTCCTTTTTTTCTTTGCAAATATTCCGGAGCTATGTGGTGGAACCAAATGTATTTGTATTGAATGTTTTTATTCTCTTCCAATTGGTATTTTGGTTTGTCCTTTTGACGCACCATATTCACAAAATATCCCAATGGAAATGGAGTGTGTATTCTCTTCTTGTTTCTGATGCTGTCTTTTTGCTCGGAATCATGATTATTTTTTTCTTTTTCCGTGAGAATAATTTTTGGTCATCAATCCTTGATTCACCAAGTATTCCTTTTTGGATTGGTACCTTGGGACTCTTTGCTATTGGTCTTGCAGGAAAAAGAGATATGCGAATGAAAGAAAGAATCTTTCTTTCTGTGGTAGCATTCTTTTCTGTAATTCTTTTTTGCCTTCTGTCTCCAACCTCACCTGTGATGATATTAATGACTCTGGGTCTCTTGCTCTTGTTGACTTTTGGATTCATGTATTTCAGGAATATACGACAGGTATACCTTATTGTCTGGTTTGTGCTTCTACTGTCGTGTTTGTTTTCCTTTGTGTTTGTAAAAATGGATTGGACACTGTTGGAACATGCAGGACAGGCACCTCAGACTTCTACTCTTTCTCTTGTAAAAAATACACTGACACACCATCTCACTCGTGGATTTGTGGGATATGGACATGGGAATTTTTCTTCGGTGTATGGTTTGTATAGGGGAATGGAGGAAAATTATTCTATTCATTGGTTGGAAAAGTATACATTTGCATCAAATACTTTTTTCCAAATGTTTTTTGAACAAGGAGTATTTGGAATACTCTCATTTTTATTGATTGTTATTCTCACCATTGGGTTGTTTGTGGGTTCCTGTATCCGAACAAAAGGAGAAAGTATTTTGGATAAAACAAAACAGTTTTTGAACAAAGGGAGTGATGTTATCCAATACGAAACACATATGATTGGAATAGTGTGGTTTTTGACTACATTGTATATTGTGTTTGGATCAGTCGGGTTTGTGGAATGGTGGTTGTGGTTTACTTTGCTCGGATTGTTTGTGATTGGGCTCTATACCATCATGCCAAATATTATGAAAGAAAAGATATATACCTTTTCTTGGAATAATGAATATTCTTTTGTTATACTCTTTGGGACACTCCTTATATTTTGTGTGTTTATTGCTGGTCAGTTTTTCTTTTTCCGTCAAGCAAGTGCAGAATATGTATTTACAAAAGCAGAAAGAAATACTGTCCTTGAAGAGAGTATTTTACAAAATCATACAGCAATTACACTCAGTTCAAGACCAGAATATACACGAGCACTTGCACAAAGATATTTACAACTCACAAGAATGGAATCTCAAAAAGAAAAACCAGATTCCAATACTATTATTGCACATTTGGCAAAGGCAGTGGAATTGGCAAAAACAGCAACAGAAAAGGATCCGAGTGAAAGTCAGAATTGGGAAGTGCTTGCAACACTGTATCTGAACTCTCGACCGGTTGGTGTAGAAAATGCGAATGATTGGCTTATTTTGACGCTCGACGAAGCAATCCTTCGTGATCCTGTGAATCCTGTTTTACAATGGAGAATGGCAGGAGCGTATGTGTATAGGAAAGAAGAAGCAACAGCAGAAAAGTATTTACGAGATGCTATTACACTCAAGACAGATTATGTACAAGCATATTTGGATCTTGCAGAAATATATGCAAAGAGAGAGGATTATAACAAAGCAGTAGAAATATTTGCTCCCATATTTGCAAATATACAGGATAATCCACAAGCACTATATCGTTTGGCTTCCTACGCATTTAACAGAAATTATGAAGGAGATAGGAAACAGGCAGAACAGGTGTGGCTCCGTGTATTACAGCTTGAACCAAACCATGCAAATGCAAGCTTCGGGCTGGGAGTGTATTATGACGAAATAGGGGATTCTATCAATGCGGAGAAGTATTACCGTCTTGCATTGAAGCTGGATCCACAAAATGAGGAAATAAAGGAAAGATTAGAAAAATTATAAGAAAAAAAGACCAGAGGATATCCTCTGGTCTTTCATATATATGTATAGATACAGGAGAACCGCAGCTTGCGCCGCGGCTCTCCACCCACCTGTCATAGCGTCGGAGACAATACCTGGAAACCAGATAGTGTGCTCACTCGCTACAACAGGTATATAATAGCACAATTTCAGGGGTTTGTCAAGGGGAAAGGTGCGTAAATCACTATGGAAATGGCTAAAATAAGGGAAAAACTGAGCTTGACTTTTTTTTGTTTTTTGCTAAAATAAGCATATGAATAAAAAAGATATGAAAATTCTCGTAGCAATGTCCGGCGGAGTGGATTCTTCAGTAGTTGCCGGTCTTTTGGTACAAGAAGGCTATGAGGTGACTGGTGCATATATGAAACAATGGAGTGATACTAAGGAATTAAGCGGAGTATGTACCTGGAAAGAGGATAAAAGAGATGCTATGCGTGTGGCTGCAAAATTGGATATTCCTTTTATTACCCTGGATTTTGAGAAGGAATATAGAGAATGGGTTATATCATATATGTTTTCTGAGTATGAGAAAGGGAGAACACCCAATCCAGATGTCATGTGTAATAAGTATATAAAATTTGGTTTTTGGTTAGAGAAGGCAAAAGAAATGGGATATACGCATATGGCGACTGGTCATTATGCTGAGCTTGAGGAAAGAGATGGAATGTACCATTTGCTTGAGGCAAAGGATACGAATAAGGATCAAACATATTTTCTTCATCAATTGAATCAAGAACAGTTATCTCATACGCTTTTTCCAGTTGGAAAATATACCAAGGATGAAGTGAGAAAACTCGCAGAAGAATTTGAACTCCCAACTGCAAAGCGTGCAGAGAGTATGGGAATTTGTTTTGTGGGTGAAGTAGGAATGAAAGATTTTTTACAACAAAAATTACCTGTAAAAAAAGGAAAAATTGTATACTCAGATGGTACGGTGCTTGGGGATCATGAAGGACTTTCTTTTTATACCATTGGACAGAGAAATATCGGAGTAGAGAGCTCAAGCCTCCCTCATCAACATGGAGAGAATAGACCACTCTATGTGGTTGCAAAGAATATGGAGAAAAATGAGCTCATTGTTGGTTTTGATGATGATCCTCTTCTTTTCCAAAAGGAAATTGCTCTTGAAGATATGCATTGGATTTCTGGTGAAGAACCAAAACTTCCTTTTTCTTGTGAGGTGAGACTTCGTCATAGACAAGAAAAACAAAAAACAGAAGTTATACAAAAAGACAATACATTTTATTTACAATTTGTAACAGCACAACGTGCTGTTACCCCAGGACAATTTGCAGTACTCTATGCCAATGGAGAATGTCTTGGTGGTGGGGTGGTGAGATAATATATATATGAACATTATACAATTTTTACGACAATACAGAATATCTGATTATGCAATATTTGATCTTGCAGTAACTTTTTTGGGAATATATTTGCTTGCTCCGGTATTAACAAAAATATTTTTGAAAATAAACATAAAAATATCCAAAAAAAGTTGGCTCTTTTTTGCTCTTCCATTAGGAATAATTGTTCATCTTCTTGTCGGACGAATGACTCCTATGACACAAAACTTTTTGGACCTGCAAAGCCATTATGTCCTTAAAATATGTATTATACTGTTGGTCATCTTAGGAGCAAAGGATATAAAGAGAGTAAAAAAATAAATCAATGTACAAAATTAAAAATCCCCGAGTCGTGTGGTACGAAACGGGGATTTTTTTGTGGCAAGTGGTGGGCTACTTGCCGAGGCGGAACTTCAATTCGGGGAGATCGATGCGAGCCATGCGGAGCTCGCGTTCGGTGTAGGTCTCAATCCGTTGGCTATCATCCTTCGGATAGGCCCTAAGATACACCTCGTGCTTCCCGTTGGAGAACGGGACGAACACCCCCGTGTACTCCACGATGTACCCGAGCTTCTTGAGCTCGTCGATCAGGTTGCGGCCGTCCTGGAAACTCCCGGACACGACCCCTCTGGTCATGTAGTCAAAGACCTTGTTCATATGGTCATCCATCCACGACTGGGTGTCCTTGAACACCCACATGGTGGGCAGGTTGTCGCTGGTCTTGCGGACCATGTCCGCGAAACTACCAGTTTCCAGGGGAAAGACCACGAGGGTCCCGTTGTTGCCGTCGTACCCGAAGTCAGCCTTACCAGTGCGCATATGTCCTCCTTGAGGATATCAGGTCAACTCCGTGCGTTGTTGCACGGTCATCTCCTGAAAATTGCGCTGTCTTTGAGGTCACCTCACTAGGAATTTCCAGTGTCGGCTCCTTTGAAGACAAGATAATTTATCATATTTTTGCTTTTTTGTCAATAGATACTTGACTTTTCCCTCAAAATACGCTAGTATATACTGTTCTCTTGAAATACCACAAAAAGGAGTCCCATGGGAGAGAAGAAAGAAAAGAAGGAAGAGGTTAAGAATTCTGACGTCAGTGTGGAGGTCAGCATCTTCCTCGTTGTAGGAGTGGCACTGCTCTTGATCATCTTCGTTCTCCTCCCGATTTTTGAGTGGATCCTTCGGGGCATGCGTGCCTAGGAGAATCCACTCCCCACCACGAGCCAACAGGAAATCCAGAAATGGAAAGTACAGTTGGCTCTTTTTGTTGTCTAGACAAAAGAGAATATATACGTTAAAATAGGGGATGAATGTATATATCTGTAATTGTATGATCACAACAAATGAACTAAGAAAAAAGTTTTTAGATTTTTTTGAGAAGAACGGACATGCGGTTATTTCTTCTGCTTCTTTAATTCCAGAAAATGACCCAACAGTACTTTTTACAACAGCAGGAATGCATCCTCTTGTTCCATATTTGATGGGTGAGACTCATCCAGCAGGAAAAAGACTGACAGATGTACAAAAATGTATTCGTACAGGAGATATTGATGATGTGGGAGATAAAAGCCATCTTACTTTTTTTGAAATGCTTGGAAATTGGTCTTTGGGTGATTATTTTAAAAAAGAAGCAATAGAAATGAGCTGGGAGTTTTTAACATCAAAAGAGTATCTTGGTATTGATCCAAGAAAACTTGCTGTAACGGTTTTTGAGGGAGATACTGACGCACCTTTGGATAGCGAAGCTTATGGTATTTGGAAATCCCTTGGAATGCCAGAAGAGAGAATTGCGAAACTTACAAAAAAAGATAACTGGTGGGGTCCTGCTGGACAAACTGGTCCATGTGGTCCTGATACAGAAATGTTTTATTGGGTAGGAGAAGGAGAATTCCCTCCAGCAGGTTCAAATTCCGGGAATGATGAAAAGAATTGGATGGAAATCTGGAATGATGTGTTCATGGAATATCATAAAAATGAAGATGGAACATTTACTCCATCAGCACAAAAAAATGTAGATACGGGAATGGGAGTAGAACGTGTGACTGCTCTCCTCAATGGGTTTAAGGAAGTGTATCGCGTAGATACCATGTGGCCAATTGTACAAAAGATTGAGGAAATATCTGGAAAGAAATATGATGAAAACGAGGAGATACAACATTCTCTCCGTGTTATTGCGGATCATATTCGTTCTGCAACCATGATTATGGGAGATGAACGAGGAGTTGCTCCAGGAAATGTGGATCAAGGATATATTGTCCGACGTTTTATCCGTCGAGCTATTCGTCATGGAAAAAAACTCGGAATAGAAAATAATTTTTGTGCAAAAGTTGCTGAGACTGTTATTCAGGTATTGGGGCATGTATATCCAGAAATTGTAAAAAATAAAAGTTTTGTTTTTGCAGAAATGGAAAAGGAAGAAGAAAAATTTAGAAATACTTTGGAACAAGGGCTCAAAGAATTTGAGAAACTCGTAAAGGGATTCCAAATGGCTTTTGCAAAAACAGGAAATAAAATAACGGAAATTTCTGGAAAGCAAGTATTTAAATTGTACGATACCTATGGTTTCCCTTATGAAATGACAGAAGAACTTGCAAAAGAAAATGGATTAACCATAGACAAAGCTGGTTTTGATGAGGCATATGAAAAACACCAAGAACTCTCTCGACAAGGTGCAGAACAAAAGTTCAAAGGGGGAATGGCGGATCATGGAGAAATGAGTGTAAAATATCATACCGCAACCCACTTGCTTCATGCTGCGCTTCGTAAGGTGCTTGGGGATCATGTTGAGCAAAAGGGAAGTAATATTACAGCAGAGAGACTCCGTTTTGATTTTTCTCATGGAGAGAAGATGACAGAAGAAGAAAAGCATACTGTAGAAGATTTGGTAAATTCTGCTATTGAGAAGAATTATCCTGTGACTTTTACTGAAATGACCGTGGACGAAGCAAAGGCTCTTGGAGCGATTGGTCTTTTTGAACATAAATATGGTGAAAAGGTAAAAGTATATACTGTTGGTGATCCAATGGGTACCCCAAATGCAGATCCAGCTTCTGGTACGTTTAGTATGGAAATTTGTGGAGGACCTCATGTTGAGAGTACTGGTCAGCTTGGACATTTTACTCTCCAAAAAGAAGAATCTAGCTCATCTGGAATACGTCGTATTAAAGCCGTACTTCAATAATTTTTTTTCATGATTAAAAAAGCCTGTTCATTTATTCTGAGAAATAAGATACAATTCCTCCGCTATTTGGTCGTTGGTTTTTCTGGTGTTTTTTTGGATATTGGGACCTTGTATATATTTTCTCGTTATTTTGGTATAAATCCAACCGTGTCTGTTATTGCGAACCAGGCAATTGTGTTATTGTATAATTTTACCTTGAACAGACTCTGGACCTTTAGCGCTGGAAATGGAATGGCACGAAAGCAGGTTTTTCGCTATGCAATACTCGCTACCTGCAATTATGTCTTTTCTGTAGGAAGTATGTATATTTTGAACGAAAAGTTTGGTTTTGACGAAATTTTGGTCAGAATGGGGAGTATTGCCATCATGACGCTTTGGAATTTCCTGTTATATAAGAAGTGGGTGTATAGGCAAGAATGTGAATAACTTTTCTAATAATACATAATTTGGCTAAAATAAGGGAATAAAGCAAAATACAGGGGGGAAGAATGCT
The DNA here is from genome assembly GCA_043800545.1 of Candidatus Magasanikiibacteriota bacterium. Taxonomy (GTDB): domain Bacteria; phylum Patescibacteriota; class Patescibacteriia; order Magasanikbacterales; family UBA922; genus 1-14-0-20-39-34. The sequence continues at coordinate 10,903 of JAZDMW010000042.1, forward strand.
TCCTTGACAAAAAAATAGAAGTTTTGTATAATAAGAGCGATTAAAAATATACCATGACAGCAAAAAACGATGTATTGGAGGTTCGTGGATCAATTGAAGAATTGCTTCCAGGAGCAAAATTTCGAGTAAAGCTCGAAAACGAACATGAAATCATTGCCCATCTTGGGGGAAAAATGCGAATGAATCGTATTCGCCTCGGAGTTGGTGATGAAGTCAAGGTAGAGCTGACACCATATGATCTGTCAAAGGGACGGATTATATATCGGTTCTAAAGCTTAAAGCTAGTTATTAAATAATATCAGCCAGTGCGGTGGAGTCTTGCTTCGCTACTTACCCGGTAGAAGTTAAGCGAGACTAAGATATCGCGGCAGTGGTTGGTATTTTTTTCGTTATTAAAGTGTATGAAGGTGCAACCATCAGTAAAAACACGATGCAAGGATTGCAAAGTCGTACGACGTGAGGGTGTCGTAAGAATAATTTGCAAAAATCCTCGCCACAAACAAAGACAAGGAAGCCCACAAAGAAAACATGCTACGGCATAGAACAAAAGTTTCGTTAAGTATATAAGTAATAGATAATCGTTATGCGTATTGCAGGTGTAAACCTCCCAAAGCAAAAACGTGTTGTAATCGGTCTCACCTATATCTATGGGTTAGGTCCAACAACAGCCGTAAAAGTTTTGTCTCAGGCAGGTGTAGATGAGTCTATCCGTATTAAGGATCTCACTCAAGAACAAGAAGACAAAATTCGCGAAATCATCGAGAAGACAATCATCACAGAAGGTGACCTTCGTCGTGAAATTTCAGCAAATATCAAACGTTTGAAAGATATCAAATGTTATCGTGGTACTCGTCATATTAAAGGTCTCCCAGTTCGCGGACAACGAACAAAAACAAATTCACGTACTGCACGTGGAAACAAACGACATACTGCTGTCAGTGGTAAAAAACCATCAGCTCAAAAGACCTAACATAATTAGATAGGATACTATGGCAAAAGCAATTCAAAAGAAAGCTGCAAAGAAAAAGGTTATTAAACCAATCAGCCATGGACATGCATATGTTCAGGCTACTTTTAATAACACTATCGTAAGTCTTGCTGATCAACAAGGAAATATTATTGGTTGGGCGAGCGCAGGTATGGTTGGTTTTAAGGGGCCAAAGAAGGCAACTCCATATGCAGCGAGTCAAGTTGTAAAAAAGGTCGTCGAAGCGGTAAAACCATATGGATTGAAAGATCTCAATGTATTTGTTAAAGGTATTGGCGGTGGACGCGAAGGTGCTATCCGCGCTTTTAATAGCAATGGTTTACAGGTTCTCTCTATTAAGGATGAAACTCCAATCCCACATAATGGCTGTCGTCCTCCTAAGAGACGAAGAGTATAATTAAGATAAAAATGGAAATATGGGAAGAAATATTGGCCCTAAAAATAAAATTGCTCGTCGTTTTGGAATAAATCTTGGATTGAAATCCAATCCAACGAAAGTAGCA
>JAZDMW010000049.1:0-4728 GCA_043800545.1 Candidatus Magasanikiibacteriota bacterium
ATCCAAAAGTATGTCAATCCAGAGCTTTTGTTGAACCGAGCACAAGAACGTGTTTCTGCGAGCCTCGGCAATGCTATATATTTCAGTGGCTATGGATTATTTCTTTTTTTTCTGGGTTTGTATCTTTTTATTGAGGAAAAGAAAAAAGAGTGGACGTGGTCCATGTTTGGGCTTGGACTTATCGGACTTTTGGGTGTCTTTCTTGGTGGAACCCGTGGTACACTACTCGGTTTTTTTGCAATGATGAGTGTTTCTATCCTCTTGTATAGTTTGTTTTGGAAGGAAAATAAAAAAGTGAGAATGTATTTACGTATTGCCGTTGTAGCGGGGGTGTTATTGTTTGGTTTGGTATGGAGGTTTCAGGATACTGAGGTCGTAAAAAGTATTCCAGGGGTTCAAAGACTCATTGGAGAAAATATTTTAGAAGGTACGGGAGAAACACGTCTGATGGCATGGAAAATAGCTGTTGAAGGTTCCAAAGAACATATTCTTTTTGGTTGGGGACCAAATAATTATTATTATTTGTTTAATAAGTATTATAATCCAAAGTTTTTGGAACAGGGCTGGGGTGAAACGTGGTTTGACAATGCACACAGTGCCATATTTAATACGCTTGCCGTGCAAGGAAGTATTGGTATTTTGCTCTATTTTTCTTTTTTTTTGGTGGCTATATTTTCATTGTATCGTGTATTCAAAGAGAAAAAAGAATATATTCATGTGTTTGTGTTAACAAGTGCATTTCTTATTGGACATTTTATTCATAATGCTTTTGTTTTTGAAAATCCCACATCATATTTGTATTTCTTTTTTGTTTTGGCTTTTGTTGCCTCGGTCATGCAATGGAAAATTGAAGTTCCCAGTGGAAAAAATAAAACCGTATCAACAGGAATGGTCAGTGGAATATTCTTGATAGCAATATTTTTTACTTTTGTATTTAATGTGAATCCTGCACGAGCAAATATTGCCTCTTTTAATAGTTTGCAGGCATTGGTTTCTGGACGAAGTAGTATTTCTATTTTTGAGGGCGTATTAAGCATTCCATCGCCTCATAGAGATGATATACGAAGTGATATTGCAAGAACAATTGTTGATGTCTCAGATACGTATGTTCAGGCAGGAAGAAAAGAAGAAATGATTTCATACTTACAATTTGCACAGGCGGAAGTAGATAAAAATATGGTACTTCATCCTGCGGATGTTCGCTTGCATTTGCTTTCGTATGAAATACAAAAACATCTTATGACGTATAGAGAGAATACAGAACATGTTTTTGTGTCTGAACGGGTGTTGGAAGAAGCTTTGAAGTATTCTCCAGAAAGACAACAACTTTTGTATAATCTTGCTCTCGTAAAGGTTCAAGTAAATAAACCAGAAGAGGCCTTGAAGCTCCTAGAGACAGCCGTGGATGGTGATCCACAAATTATGGAAAGTTGGTGGAGGCTTGCGAGTGTGTATCAATATATGGGGGATAATACAAAGGCTATGAGTATTTTGGATGAAGGAGAGCAAAAGGCAAGAAGTATAAGTGATTATGATAAAAAAATAATCCAGCAATTGCGGGATTATGTACCAAAAGAATAAAGAAAAAATGCTACACGCTTTCGTAAAGAGAGCGTGTTTTTTTTATCATGTTTTCTAATGTGTATTGATGTGCTGCTGTTTTTTTATTGTAGTCTCTTGGAGAAAAATGGATAAGCGCTTCGGCGAGTTTTTCTGAAGAATTTGCAGGAATGATGTGTGAAGAAGAATAATCTTGAAGCATTTCTTTTATTCCTCCAACATCGTTTGTAATAATAGGGAGTCCTGCTTGCATGGCTTCAAGAAGGACATAAGGGAATCCTTCTTTTTTTGATGGTAAAAGAAAACAGTCAAAGGCTTTGAGATACTGACTTGCATTTTCTTTTGTACCAAGAAGAAAAACATTCGTGAGATTATTCTCTTGTATCATTTTTTCTAAATTTTTTCTTTCAGGACCATCACCAAGAATGAGAAAATTTGTATTTTGCAATGCCTTTTTATTCCATGCAATAGTGTTGAGAAGAATATCTAATCCTTTTGTTAGAAAAAAATTGGCTATGGTTCCAAGCCATATGTCGTTTTGTGTATCTGGAAGAAGTTGTTTTCTTGCTTCAGTTTTTGAGAGAAAAGAAATGGGCTCAATTCCAAGAGGAAGAGTATGTATTTTATTTGCAGGTATATGAATGTGTATACCATCATCTTTTTCTTTTTCTGAGAGGACAATCAAGGCATCTTTTTGTTGTGCAGAATTTTTTTCCAAAAATGTATATATTTTTTTCTTGAGTGAAGACATTGGTTCATTCATAACCCAACCGTGCACCGTATACAGTATTTTGGGGTTTTGGCTTTTGGAAAGAAGTGCTTTTGCATAGGATCCGAGAACTCCTGCCTTGCTACTATTTAAATGGATAATGTCTGGCTGGATTTGTTCATAGAGTCGTTTAATTTCAAAGAGGGCAAGGATATCTTTCCGAGGACAAATGGTCCTTTTGAGGTGTTTTAGTTCTATGACATGAACACCCTTTGCCTCTTTTCTCAGTTTTTCTTGTAAATCTGGATTATTTCCTTTTTCTCCAATAGCAACAAAAATTTCGTAGGTATTTACGAGATTTTTGGCTAAATCTAGCACATATTTTTGTGCCCCGCCCCAGGCCCCCTGAGTGACCAGGAAAAGGAGTTTTTTCTTTTGACAAGACATAGTATCTGTAGTATAGTATATTTGCTTTAAAATGACAATATTAAGCTTATTTATGCGTATTTTAGTAACCGGCGGGGCAGGGTTTATTGGCTCCCATTTGTGTGAAGAATTGGTAAAAAATAAAGGAAATGACGTGTATTCACTCGATAATTATTCTACTGGAAGTGAAAACAATCATATCCCTGGAGTTACATATATTGAGGGAGACACCAGAGATATTGATGAATGTATCGATTTTGTTCCAGATATTATTTATCATTTGGGAGAGTATTCACGTACTTCTGAGAGCTTTAATGAACCAGATAAAACATGGGAGTATAATACGGAAGGAACATTCCGTGTTCTTGAGTTTTGCAGAAAAAATAAAGTGAAAAAATTAGTATATGCTGGTTCAAGTACAAAGCTTGCTGATGGAGGTGATGGAAGAAATCAATCTCCCTATGCTTGGACAAAGGCGGCAAATACAGAATTGATACAGCGCTATGGTGAGTGGTTCCATATTCCGTATGTAATTGTATATTTCTATAATGTTTTTGGCGGAAGAGAAATGGAAACTGGGCCTTATGCGACTCTTATTGGTATATATAAAAGATTGACAAGAGAAGGAAAACCGCTTGGTGTAGTTTCTCCTGGTACGCAAATGCGAAGCTTCACACATGTGGATGACATTGTCCATGGTATTATACTTGCTGGAGAAAAAGGAAATGGAGATGGATATTGTCTTGGACCAAAAGAAATGTTTTCTATTCATGAAGTTGCAGAAATGTTTGGTGGAAAAATAGAAATGCTTCCTGAAAAACCAGGAGATAGAAAAACAGTTGCTATTGATTTAACAAAAACCGAAGAAGAACTTGGTTGGAGAGCGACTGTGAGTCTGAAGGATCATATACGAGAATTTTTGGAATCATTAAAATAGTATGAAAAAAGTACTTATCTTTTCTACAGCATATTTTCCATTCGTGGGTGGTGCAGAGGTGGCAATGAAAGAAATTACTGATCGGATAGATGGGTATGAATTTCATATGGTGACCGCGCTCATGGATAAAAAGATTGCTCGTGTAGAGCGTGTTGGAAATGTTTTGGTTCATAGAATTGGTATTGGTATTCCAATGGTAGATAAATTGTATCTTGCTTTGTGGGGATATAGAAAGGGAATGTCATTGCATAAAATGGAAAAGTATTCTTGTATTTGGTCACTTATGGCAAGCTATAACGGGTTTGCTGCAAGAAAGATGAAGAAAAAAACAGGTTTACCATTTTTATTGACCTTACAAGAAGGGGATCCTATTGAATATATCCTCCATAAAGTACGTTTTGTGAAGAAGCAATTTCGTGAGATTTTTTCTCTTGCAGATGCGCTTCAGCCAATTAGCAATTATTTGAAAAAATGGGGTGAAGATATGGGATTTAATGGAAAGCTTTCTGAAGTTATCCCAAATGGAGTAGATGTCGAGCGTTTTACAAAAAAATATCCAGATACTGAGATAAAGGAATTGCGGAAAAGTTTTGGTTTTCCTGATGATTCTGTTGTTTTAGTTACGGCTTCACGTCTCGTGGTAAAAAATGATGTAGAAAGTGTAATTTTAGCTTTGGCTGTGCTTCCTGAAGAGGTGTGTTTTGTGGTTTGTGGTACTGGAGAGCTTATGGATCATTTGAAGAATATAGCTCGTGAATTGGGAGTAGAAAAAAGAGTACTATTTGCAGGAAATAAAAGTCATGAAGAACTTCCAAAGATTCTTCATGCCTCAGATATTTTTATTCGTCCATCTATTACAGAAGGATTGGGGAATTCTTTTTTAGAAGCTATGGCAGTAGGCCTTCCAACGATTGGGACTCCTGTTGGGGGTATCCCAGATTTTTTGGAGGATGGGAAAACAGGTTTTTTGTGTGAAGTACAAAATCCAGAAAGTATTGCAAATACCGTGGAGAGGATAAGAGAGTTGTCTGATGAGAGAAAAAAGGAAATTCATGCAAATGCTATGAAGGTGATTGAAGGAAAATATAATTGGGAG
>JAZDMW010000068.1:0-2121 GCA_043800545.1 Candidatus Magasanikiibacteriota bacterium
CTTTTTCTCTTTTGTCTGTGACAAAAAAATACAAGATTCCAACCGTGATGACCTTACATGATTATAAAATGATTCATCCAAACTATACGATGTTTCATCACGGGAAAGTGGATAATACCATTTATACCAATGCATACTTCCGCTGTGTGCTCAATAATTGTATGGAATCTCTTCCACGCAGTTTTGCGGCAATGCTCGAAGGTTGGTTCAGAAAGAAAATGGGATATGATAAAAGTATTACTATTTTTCTTGCTCCAAGCAGATTTATGCAAGAGAAAATGAAAGAAGCAGGATATACCAATGTGGAATTGGTTCCAAATCCTGTTTTTCGTGGGAATGAAGTATATACCCATACAGAAGGAAAGAATATTGTGTATGTGGGAAGGTTTTCTCAAGAAAAAGGTGTGGATATGCTTCTCCGTGTGGCTGAGAAGACTCCAGAGCTTCCTTATGTATTCATTGGAGATGGATCCTTGCGTGAAGAATTGGAAATATATATTACACTGAAGAAGATAAAGAATGTTCGTATTACGGGATGGTTAGGAATAGAGAAAATACAAAAAGAATTAAAAGATGCTCGTCTCGTAGTGGTACCATCTGTTTGGTATGAGAATAATCCTCTCAGTATTCTTGAGGCAGTACAAAATGGAAAATTGGTATTGGGTGCAGATATTGGGGGAATACCAGAACTCTTGTCTCCGGACCTGTTGTTTCGTCCAGGAAATAAAGAAGATATGCAAGATGCGATTGAGAAATGGTATACTGCTGATGAGGATGTGAGGAAGAAAAAAGAACAAGAGTTATTCCAAGAGCTTTCTACGGTATATTCATTTGAGGAATATAGAAAGAGGTTGGAAAAGGTATATGGAGATATACATGGGTAGCTTTTAAGAAATTTGACATTGTAATACAGATGTATTACAATGTCAATATACGATAAATATATAAAAATATGCGCCAAGTATTGAGTTTATCATTTCCAGAACAAATGACAAAAGAAATAAAGCAAGTAGCAAAACAGCGGGGTTTTGTCTCAGCTTCAAGTTATGTTAAGTACTTGTTTGAATCAGATCGTGATTTAATATCTGAAGAGGAGCTTTTGGACAGTATAAAGCAAGCAGAAAAGGATTATAAAAGTGGTAAGTGTGTCAAGGCAAAATCCGTAGCTGACTTGATATGATAGTCAAAGAAATTAAATACTCAAGAAAATTTCAAAAGGAATTCAGAAAATTGCCGAATAAAATTATTCAAATAGCCATAAAAAAAGAACAGATTTTTATCGAAAATCCATTACATCCATCACTCAGACTGCATGAATTGCACGAAAAGTTGATGGAAGTGTGGTCACTATCTCTTACAGGGAGTTATAGAATTATATTTAAAAGGATGGAAAATGGAGATATTTTATTTATTTCAGTGGGGACTCATGATATTTATAAATATCTTTAGGTCAACTCTGAGGTATAAAAAACACCCTTTTTGGGACAGCCCCAAAAGGGTGTTTTTTTATTTTTGATTGTTATGAAGAACGGACCATCGTAATTGTGAATGTACGACATTCTTTGGAATCAAGGGGAATATTTATCCTTGTTTTGTCTTCAGAGTAGGTATAACAGGCAGTTAATTTCCATGGGGTTGTATCTGGGTTTGGAGAGAAAAAGATTCTTTCTACTTCTTTTTCTCGTAAAGTTAAGTAAAATCCAGACATTTTTGTATTTTCGTCTGTTTTATAAAAAAAATCTTCGGGAGGGTTTGTAATTCCAAAAAATAAATCTTTAGAATTACAAACAGAGGTATGAGGTTGTCCATCTTCAATATTACAATTAGAAGTAGGAGCATAAGATAAAAAGGGAAACCACTGATTCTTATCTTCATCCCAACGAAGCATACCAGCTTCTCCATGATTGGGGGAGCCATGACCAAGCGATGCTGCAAACACTAAGCCTGCATCAGGATTACGTACGAATGCGTAGTATTCTCCATGAACCTCAAGTACCTTTGTTATTTGTTTGTTACCATATCCTTGAGGAAGAGTTTTTTTATTTACTTTTGGGCCTGAAAGGAAAAGTGATATCGTAAAGCTTGGATTTTCATTTTTAAAAATAATAAATCCAAATATAA
>JAZDMW010000052.1:0-2684 GCA_043800545.1 Candidatus Magasanikiibacteriota bacterium
CAATCAATAATCAATTGATCAATAAAAAACTCTAAATCCTAATACCGAAATTCTAAACAAATTCAAATATCAAAAAAAGAAATAGAGAAAATTTAAAAATGAGAAAACCTACATATACGAAGTAGGAGAAGATTAGAGTTGAATTGTTTTGATGAATTCTTGAATTGGTTTTCCAATTGCTTGTTGCCAGAAAATGTCTTGTTCTTCCTGACTCATTTCGGAAATATATTTTCCTGTCACTGGATCTATTTGAATGGACTCAAGTGGGTATCCTTGAACAATTTTTTGACTTGGAGTGCTTACAAAAATTCGTGGGGAAATGATTGTTGTTTCTCTATATTCGCCACTTGGAGTTGCAACACAAATTGCAAATTCCCAATGTCCTGGTGTTTTCCCTCCGAGTTTTTCGATAAGTGCTGAATAGTATTCCAACATCTCGTTATCGGTTGGTCGCTCGTTTGCTGAATTAATTCTACGAACGTTTAGCCCCGGTTGCTCATTTTCTGGGAGTTTATCAAAGTAGAGCGCATTATCCATTGAGAATACGGTTGTATTTAATGCTTTTGCATATGTCATTGCTTTCTTTCGCGCATTTTCTTGAGCGGTTTTTCCGTCCTCATTTATAACTGGGAGTGGTATATCACTTTCAATTCCATGCACTACTACACCAATTGGGGCGAGTGCGCCTTGTAGTTGTGCTATCTTTGCCTTGTTGGTTGTTCCAAAAAGAATTTCCTTCATTATTATAATTCTATTGTTTTTCTTATTTTTATCCAGTGATATACTTTTGATAGAGAAGTTATGAATAATCAAGAAGAATTGAATAAAGAGGTATATGAAATTGCTTCGTTATTACACAACGAATGGCGACGCACTCATTATGATGAGGCGACAAAATCGTATATACCACGAATAAAAGAAACTACTGATGGGGAATGGATTACAAAAAACGGAGGAAAAAATGAGGTGGATATTGCGAATTTAGAATTTAACGATCTCCCTAGGGATTGGAAGAAAGAGAATCTTATTGCGGCCGAACATGCATTTTCGCTTTTGAAGAATGCATTGGTGTTGGTGCATGACCGTTGGTTGGAGCAAAATGAAACAAATGCAGTTGAAGAACAAAAATTTCGATATGCAAAACTTTCTAAAGAAGAGCGGGAAAAAGATATTTTGGTTCTTGAAGATGCACTCAAGGTTATAAAAAAACACTTGAGCTAGGTGTATTGTATGGAAATAAAGAAAGTTTTTATTGGATTTATTGTTTTCATCATTGCTATTATTCTAGGTTTTTTTATTTTTTCTTTTATTGAGCGGGCACAGATTCATGCGGTGGGTGAAGATATTTCTTTTGGGTTTCTTCCCGCTGACAATCTCGTAAATTATAAAGAGATGAAGGAGGTTGGGATTAGTTATGTGATGATTAGTAGTTTTAGCGAACAAGAAGCAGAAGCGCGGATTAATGAAGCGGGAAAACAAGGAATGAAAGTATATCTCAGCGCAGGAACACTTCATCCCGATGATTATAAGCGTGTGGAGTTATTTGGAGGGCGAGAGGAGGTTGAGGGCTTCTTTCTTGATGAACCACATGTTCACAAAGCAAACTATACTAATACTGATTTAGAACATTGGTTGGATTGGAGTAAGGAGAAGTTTCCAAATAAGAAGTTGTTTATTGCGACACCGAGAATGGGGACATATCAAGAACTTATTGATATTTCTAATTTGCACTTAGCGGGATTTCAACCCGATACCTATCCAATTTACGGAATAGTTAAGCTCTATCGAGCACAGAGGAAATTAGTAGAAAAGATGGAAGGTGATGGATTCGAGGTCCAGCCAATTATTCAATCACACTTTTATGAGGGTGGACCATGGCAGTCGTATATTGATGTATTTGCACGCTTGAATAGTGGTGGACTCACCACGTGGCCAACAACACAGGATGTAGTAAAACAGATACAGAATGTTACCACAGAAAAAACAAAACTCATTTGGTTCTATCCTGGTGAGAATACATATATTTCCTGGACACCAGAACGAAAGAAGTATTTTAAAGAAATTTTCAGTGAATTAAAGAAGAGTGGGGAGTATACTAAATAAAACTATGTCAGTCGCAATTACTTATTTTGTGCACGGGACGACGAAGGATAACGAGAAAGAAATTTCTTCGGGGTGGTCGGACGTGGAACTTTCAGAAAAAGGAGTTGAACAATCGAAGACACTAAGAGAACAAACAAAAGAAAAAGTGTTTGATATAGTATTTTGTTCGGATTTACGACGCGCAATTGATTCGGCACATATTACGTGGGGGGAGACGTATCCGATCGTTTTTGATGAGCGACTTCGAGAGTGCAATTATGGAGAGTTTAATGGGAAACCATCGAGCATTGTTGAGCCGACGCAAGAAAGAATGATTTTTGAGAAGTTTCCACGAGGGGAAAGCTATGAGGACGTAAAAGCGCGAATTAAGGATTTTCTTGAGTTTTTGAAACAGCACTATGACGGGAAGTCGGTCGCAATTGTTGCACACAAGGCCCCACAGCTGGCGCTTGATGTATTATTGAAGAATAAGACATGGGAGGAGGCGTTTGCGGAGGATTGGAGGAAAACGAAGAGTTGGAAGCCGGGTTGGGGGTATATTTTGGAGTAGTTCTTGTATTTGGTATTGGTGGTGATATTCT
>JAZDMW010000056.1:0-27369 GCA_043800545.1 Candidatus Magasanikiibacteriota bacterium
TTCCAACGATTCTTTTTGTTGGTGGAATGGATCCTTCGCATTATTTTAAAGGAATTGAAGTCCTCATATCTGCTCTTCGTATTTTGCAACAAAAAAGAATACCATTTCAGGCTATTTTTGTAGGAGAAGGTTCTTTGCGTACAAAATTTGAGTTAGAAGTAAAAGGATTTGGATTGGAAAAGAGTATTCATTTTGTTGGTGGCGCATCAGAGTCTGATCTCCCACGTTATTACAATCTTGCGGATCTTTTCGTATTGCCTTCTCTCAATAGAGCAGAGGCTTTTGGTATGGTATTATTGGAATCCATGGCAAGTGGAGTACCAGTCCTTGCAAGTGACCTTCCTGGAGTTCGTACGGTTGCACAAAAAGGTGGTGGGGTTGTTGAACCAAATGATCCTATGAAATTAGCCGAAGCAATTATTGAATATTTTGAAGTGGATCTTCAAGAAAGAAAATGTTGTGCTCATGAAGTTCGTGATGTTGTAGAAAAATGGTATAGCTGGGAATTTGTAGCTCAGGAATTGGATAAAATATATACTGACTTACAAAAGAATTGATTTTCTGATATACTATATACATCAGTAATTTTATTTATATAAAAGATAAAAGATATGGGAAAATTTAAAAATGGACTTGTCCTTGGTGCTCTTTTAGGCATTGGTCTTACATGGATGAATACGACAAAAAAAGGACGTGAGACAAAAGAAAATATTCTGAATGCCGCTGGAGATGTCTATGGTGATGTAAAGAAAAAAGTTATGGATTCCAAAACATGGGAGAGCATGACAAAAACAAAGTACTATAAAATGGTAGATAGTGCTGTAGACACGTATGTAAAGGATAATAAAATGGCACAGAGTGTCGCAAAGATGGTAAAAAAGATTGTACAAACACAATGGCCAAAAATACAACAAGAAATGAAAAAGAGAATGAAATAATGGTTTAAAAAGAAACGCAAAATGCGTTTCTTTTTTTCTCTTTCCAAAATTGTGCTCATTATGGTACAATATAAATACCTGTCAGGTAATTAATACTTGTATTTTTGTATATGAAGACACTGAAAGCATACTTTGACTTTGCTCAAGAGAAAAATGTATCCGACCTTCATTTGGTAGGGGAGGAATTGCCTTATGTACGGGCAAATGGAAAGCTCATAAATATTGAAGAAACACCACTTCCAAATGCAGATTTAGAAAAAGAAATTTTATCGATACTCAATCCAGAACAACAAGAACATTTTGTAAAGGAAATGGAATTGGATTTTGGTTTTGAACAAAATGGTGCACGTTTCCGTGTAAATTTACATAGACAAAATGGAAAAATTGGTCTTTCTGCACGTTTGATTCCAAACAATATTCCTACTCCAGAACAACTTCATTTTGAACCAGCTTTAATGAATTTTATGGAACTGAAGGATGGTCTTGTTTTGGTTGTTGGTCCAACAGGGGAAGGAAAATCTACTACACTTGCTACCATGATTGAACATATTAATCAGACAAGGAAAGCACATGTTATTACGATTGAAGATCCTATTGAATTTATTTTTAAAGATAAGGAATGTCTTATTGAACAACGGGAAGTTGGTATAGATACGCATTCTTTTGCAGAAGCATTGAAGCATGTACTTCGTCAGGATCCAAATGTGATTCTCGTCGGAGAAATGCGTGATCCAGAAACAATATCTACTGTACTGACGGCTGCGGAAACAGGTCACCTGGTATTTTCTACACTCCATACATCAACAGCTGCTGAAGCGATTGAGCGTATTGTAGATGTATTTGAAGGTGGAAAACAAAAACAAGTTCTTACACAGTTGTCTGCTGTGCTTCGTGGTGTCGTATCTCAGCAATTGATTCCTGCGCTTGATGGATCAAGAGTAGCGGTACGCGAAATCTTAGTAAATACTCCTGCTGTTTCTAATCTCATTCGTGAAAATAATATTGCACAAATACAAAGTGCTATACAAACTGGTGCTGATGCTGGCATGATACCAATGGAAAACGCAGTACTTGCATTAGAAAAAAGTGGGGTAATAGATAAGGAAACTGCAGAAAGACGTATTGGAAGACAACGAAAAGTATAAAATAGTGTGTCTTTGAAAGATTCCATAACAAAAAAGTTAGACGGAACGCCAAATGAGGCTTTCCGCATACGATTGACCGCGGTTGGTATTGCTGTGGTTGGTTTGTTGTTTCTCTTCCGTCTTTTTGTACTCATGGTGGTGCAACATAGTTTTTATGTGAATCTTGCAAGTGGTACTCATGAAGTCTATTCTAAATTGTTTCCTGAAAGGGGAGAAGTATTTGTGCAAGATAGCAGAACAAAAGAAGAATATCCTCTTGCCATGAATAGAGATTATTTTTTGGTATATGCAAATACCAAAGAAATACTTGATGATGAAACAGCAAAGCAAGTGGCAGAAAAAATAGCACAAACATTTCAATATGATGAGGTAAAGAAAACTGAGTTACTCTTAAAATTAAATAAAAGAGATGATCCGTATGAACCGATAGAACAAAAAGTAGAGGAAAGTGTTATGAATACACTTCTTGATTCTGATCTCCCAGGTATCTATGGTGTTCGTATCCCTTTCCGTTTTTATCCAGAATATCGTCTCGCATCGCAAGTAATTGGTTTTCTTGGAAAAAATGAGAATGGGGAGAATGTCGGACATTATGGAATAGAAGGATATTGGGATAAAGAACTGGCTGGCCAAGGTGGATTTGTGGAAGGAGCAAAAAATGCCGTTGGTGGTCTTATTGCCATCGCAAATTTGTCAAAAAAACCAGCTGAGGATGGACCAGATATACTTTTAACCATAGATAGAACCATACAGTCACGCGCTTGTGATATTTTAAAGCAGGGAGTCAGAGAGTATGGTGCAAAAAGCGGATCACTTATTATTATGGATCCATACACGGGTGCTATTCGTGCAATGTGTTCTGCCCCAGATTTTGATCCAAATGATTATGGAAATGTGGAAGACGCTGAAGCATATAATAATAGTAATATTTTTGTGGCGTATGAACCTGGTTCAATTTTTAAGCCACTGGTAATGGCTGCAGCCATTAATGAAGGGCTTGTTTCTCCAAGTACTGGTTTTTTTGATTCTGGTGTAAGTGAAGGAGTTTGTGATACTCCTATAAAAAATGCAGGGGATAAAAGTTATCAGCAGACAGATATGACCGGGGTATTAGTAGATTCCATAAATACAGGCATGGTGCATGTTGGAAAACTTTTAGGAAAAGAAAAATTGGTGAAGTATATGGAGAAGTATGGGCTTCATGTTCGTACAGGAATAGAGTTAGATACAGAAGCAGATGGAAATATTGAATCTTTGTATAAAAGTAGTAAATTTGATTGTTACTCTGCAACCGCAACATTTGGGCAAGGCGTCATGGTTACTCCATTACAAATGACTACGGCATTCGCTGCAATTGCGAATGGTGGAAAATTGATGAAACCACAAATTGTAGAAGAACTCCGCTATGAGGATGGAAGAGTAGAAAGATTTAAGGCAAGAGAAACAGCTCAAGTACTGGATGGAAAGACTGCCTCACTTGTGAGTGCTATGCTCGTGAATGTCGTAGAACGAGGACATGCCACAAAAGCAAAAATTCCTGGATACTATATCGCTGGAAAAACAGGAACAGCGCAGATTGCAGAAAACGGAAGGTATATACAGGACATGAATCATTCTTTTATTGGTTTTGCGCCAGTAGAGAATCCAAAATTTATCATGTTTGTGAAATTAGAAAAGCCTCAAAGAGCCTATGCAGAGAGTACTTCAGTACCAATATTTGGAGATATTGCTAAATTTCTTTTGCAATATTATCGTATCCCTCCAGAAAGATAGATTTGTCACAATGAAAAAGAGATGTTATGATGAAAGAAAACATATATAATTAGAGAATATGCAACATATATTAGAAAAAATACTCGCTTTCTTTGCCCAAAGAATTTTAGTGAAATATCATCCGCAGGTGGTGGGCATTACAGGATCAGTAGGAAAAAGTGGCTCAAAGAGAGTTACAACCCATATTTTAGAATCAAAGTTTCGGGTTCGCGGAAGTTATGGAAACTATAACAATGAGATTGGACTTCCTTTGACAGTACTTGGTTGTATGCATCCAGGACGTTCACCATTTGGATGGATGTATGTTTTCATAAAGTCATTGAAATTACTTTTTGTGACAGATACAATATATCCAGAAATTCTTGTTTTGGAAATGGGAGCAGATAAACCAGGAGATATTCAATATCTCACAAGTATGGTTCATCCAAATATTGGTGTGGTAACGGCTGTTGCTCCAACACATATAGAATTTTTTGAATCTCTTCAAATGGTGATTCGTGAAAAAGAAAAAATTGTTTCTTGTCTTTTACCGAATGAAGTAGCAATTCTAAACAGAGATGAAGAAGATGTGTATAAGATGAAAGAAAATACACAAGCAAAAGTTATTTCATATGGATTTCATGGAGAAGCAGATATTCGTGCAACAGATATTCGTTTTGAACTGGATAAAAATACCGGATGGCCAAAAGGATTGGCCTTTAAAGTGATACAAAATGGGAATATTATTCCTGTGTATTTACCTGGAGTTGTGGGAGAACATTTGGTATATAGCGTATTGTCTGCAATTGCGGTTGCGAGTACCTTTGGTATGAACATTGTAGAAATGTCTGAGGCTTTGCAAAAAATTACCATGATGCAAGGACGTATGCGTATTATTCCAGGAATCAAGGGAACTCTTCTTATAGATGATACATATAATGCATCTCCAAAAGCAATGTTCCGTGCTCTTGAAGCATTTTCTCAAATATATGTTCCAGAAGGTTCATCATCATATGCCGTGCTTGGAGATATGTTAGAGCTTGGATCTGAAACAGAAAAGTCACATAAAGAAATAGGAGAAAAAATAGCAGATCATAATATTGATTATCTCGTGACCGTTGGACAAGCAATGCAATATGCGAGAGAATCTGCAAAAGAACAAGGAATAAGTGAAGATCAGATATTCCAATTCCATACATCAGAAGATGCTGGAAGATTTTTGCAAGATAAAATAAAAACGGGTGATGTGCTTCTTATCAAAGGATCACAGGGTACACGAATGGAAAAGATTGTAAAAGAACTCATGGCAGAGCCACAGAAAGCAAGTGATTTGCTTGTGAGACAAAGTGAGTATTGGTTGAAGAGGTAGATATATGAATGAAGAACAGATAAAACAAAGAGTTGAAGATGCTCTCAGCGAAAAGGTTGAGAGTATTTTAGATATTTCTAAGGGTCTTGATCAAATAGTAAAAATTATTAAAACAGAGAAAAATAAATATATATATAAAGCCCCGAGAAATAGAGAAGAAACAATACTTATTTTTAGAGAAGTATTTGCATGTGAAAAAATGAAGGGGTTAGTTCCTGTACCAAAAATTATATATAAGGGAGATGATTTTATTATTCAGGAATATATTGACGGGAAAAATTTGGATACAGTAGATTTGTACGGAGAACAAGAAAAGAAAATTTATTGTGATCTCGGAAAATATTTACAGAAAATTCATACCGTAGGAACAGAAGGTTATGGTTTTATTGATATTCACGGAAGAGGGAAGTTGAGGACTTTGCGTGAAATGGCATTGGGAGATATTGAGAAACAATTTTTGGTATTACAAGAAGAGAAAATTATTTCTCCAAGTGAAATAGAGACTCTCAAGAAATATATTGAGCAAAATAAAAATTATCTTGATTCCGATGAAAAGGTATTTCTTCATTTTGATTATGAGGATGATAATGTTCTCATAAAAGGAGAAAAGATAATGGGTATTATAGATTTTGGGGATATATCATCTGGACCAAGAGCTTTTGATTTAGTAAGGCCGTATATAAGGTATTATAAAACAAAAAATTGGGATTATTTTTTAGAAGGATATGGAGAAGTAGATATTGAAGAAGTTAAATATTTTACCACGTTAAGTCTTTTGTGGATGATACCATTTCACCATAAAATAGCTGATAGAGATGGAATGGAGAAAAGGTTGAAGATATTAAGGGATATTGTGAAATAAAATATAGGAAAAATAGAAAAAGAGGCAGATGATGCCTCTTTTGACTTTTAAATGTAAATGATGTAAAATAATTTGTCCATTGCTTTTTGCATGGACAAACACAGAAGAGGAGGTAACGGTCATGATGAGCCAAAAGATTTTCTTTTTTTTGCTTGCCATCAATTTTATCATTGGTTGTAATCCGTTGTGCCGGTCACGGACTACGGGTGAAATCGAAGAGTGTAAAGCTCGTCCAAAAGAATGTAAAGGCTTACCTGAAGAACTTGATGGAGGGGCGGAAGTAACTCAGCTTCAGGATATCGCCTCCATCGTTTGCTACTATGAAATTGGCGAGAATCTTTCTGTAGAAACAGACAGTGATTCTTTGGACAAGATCATCCTCCCATATTTGGAAATGTTGGGAGGATATTTGGCGATTCGTCATTGTGACAAATTAGTCACCATCAGTATGCCAGAACTCGTAAGGTCTGGAGTAAAGTCCTGGTGGCCGACTGATTTTATCATTGATAGCAATCTAAACCTGGTGAGTATCCATTTTCCAAAGCTTGAGTATGTAGGCCCTGATGGTGTTTTTATATATGACAACCCAGAATTAACTACGCTTGAGATGCCAAATCTCGTTGAAGTCGTTGGAGGTTTGTATATATCCAATAATCCTAAATTATGTCAAAGTAAGGTTGAGGCCATCCTGGAGCAATTGTTGGAAAATGGATGGCTGATGGACGACGACACTGATATCTCGGGGAATAACGACGAGTGTTGAATTCTTTTTTAATTTAAGTCCCACCCACACAGTCTGTATGAAATCCTTAGTTGGAAAGTAATACAGATTTTTTTTATCCACAAGGGAAAATGGAGTGGTGTGGTTGTTATTGGTATGGAAGTGGTGTATAATGGATGTAGGTGGGAAAAAGTGGGGAATATAAATACGGTGCTTGTCTATTTATTCCTTCACTAAACCTGTCATTTCTTCTATGTTTATTGGAGAATATTCCCACAATTTAGATGAAAAAGGGCGATTGGCTGTACCGAAAAAATTTCGGAGCGCTCTTTCCAGTGGAGCAGTTGTTACAAGAGGTTTGGATAACTGCTTGTTTCTGTATACAAAAAAAGAATGGGATAAACTTGCAGGAAAGCTTGCAGAACTTCCATTCTCACAAGCAAATACACGTGCTTTTGCACGTCTGATGCTTGCTGGTGCTATGGATGTGACAATAGATAACCAAGGACGAATTATACTTCCAGAGTATTTGCGTTCTTACGCAAATCTTTCCAAAGAAGTCATCGTGGCCGGTCTTTACAACCGCCTTGAGCTCTGGGATAAAGAAAGTTGGACAACATATACCAAGAAAACAGAAAAGGAAAGTAATGAGATTGCAGAGAAGATGTTTGACCTCGGAGTATGAGACATGAACCAGTATTACTCCAAGAAGTTATTCATTCATTACAATTAAAACCCGGAATGAATGTCATTGATTGTACACTTGGTGACGCGGGGCACAGTGAGGAGATCCTCAAATATACCGCTCCTTTTGGCAGGTTGCTTGGGATAGACGCAGATGCAGAATCTCTCATTCGCGCAAAGCAATATTTGTATGAAGAAAGCAAAAGAGTGATATTTGTACGAGATAATTTCGTTCATTTAAAAAATATTGTTGAACGAGAAGGATTTCATCCAGTACATAGAATCCTTGCAGATTTTGGATGGAGTAGTCCACAGTTTGCAGAGAGAGGAAGAGGGTTTAGTTTCCAGAATGCAGAAGAAGTATTGGATATGCGGTATAACGTGAGAGAAGATACCCCGAGTGCAAAAGATATTGTAAATAGCTACACAGAAGATGAATTGTATCAGATATTTCGGAGATATGGGGAGGAAAAACTTTGTAAGGAAATTGCAAGAGGTGTAGTAGAAGAAAGAAAGAATAAACACATCACAACAGTAGGAGATTTTGTAGAAATAGTTTTGAAACAGTACAGAAAGAAGCTGCATACAGACAAAGAAGTCCCTTGGATTGGCGGATTGCATCCAGCAACAAAAGTATTTCAAGCACTTCGTATAGAAGTAAATAAGGAATTGGAAGTGATTGAAACATTTTTACCACAAGGATTAGAAGTATTATCCAGTGGGGGAATATTGGCCGTGATTACCTTTCATTCATTAGAAGATAGAATAGTAAAACATTTTTTCAAAAAACAGAATAAAAAAGTATTTCAAATACTAACGAAAAAACCAATCATTTGTAGCGAAGAGGAAGGGAAAAGAAATCCTCGTGCGCGCTCTGCAAAACTTCGTTTAATACAAAAAATATGACCACAAATATAAACATAACCATGAGACAAAAAAAGGAGAAAGCACTTCAGTTCATTCTCGGATGTACTTTTCGTGTATGTCTTTTTGTTTTCGTTCTTGTGATGGGTGTACTTTATGTGGGTCATATGAGCACAGCATCAACAAAAGGATATACATTATCCCAATTGCAAGGAGACATTGAGAATTTAGAAAATGAAAATCAAAAACTTCAATACGATATTTCACAATATCGTTCTATGGAGAGTATTCTGAAGAGATTAGAAGGAAAAGAATTTGTTTCACTTGATGTACCGGTGTATGTCAGTATAAGCGGAAATAAAGTCGCAGTGCGGGATTAATACAGAAATAAAAACACCTCTTTTATGAGGTGTTTTTTTATGCTACAATATATACATAAATAAAAAATATGTCAGCTCTCATTTTCCAAAAACTTTTTTTAGAGTATATAATTGATTTTTTGTATTTTCCTTTGTGGTGGTATACCAAAGGAATTCGTCATATTACCACAAACCTGTTTTCTCTTTTTGAAACTGGGAACATTCTCATGTCTCCTGGACTTTGGCTTAAAAATATTTTTGTTCCGATGTATGGACAGTATGATTGGCAAGGAAGATTGGTCAGTTTTTTTGTACGATTTGGAAATGTGATAGCAAGAGCCTTTGGTTTGGTTTTTTGGGTTTTCATTTTGTTTGTCCTGTTAATTGCCTGGATAATGCTTCCTCCATTTTGTATTTATATGTTTATACTGAGTTTTTAAGGAGATATGTTATTTAATAAAAATGAACAATTACCACTTATTGTCTGTGATACATGTAAAGGAAGCGGATATCTTCATACAAGAAAGTGTACTGCGTGCCAAAAAATGAGTTTTGGTTTTTTGCATAATGGAAAATTTGCATATTTTGGAAAACCACTTACACAGTATTATATTTCTGTAAAACAAGGAGAAAGAACTTTGGAAAAAGTTCGTTTTCTCACGGCATTTGCGGGTTTTCTTTTTTTTCTTCTCCTTTTTTTGTGGCAGGTAAATGCAAAAGATTATTATGATGAGATACTGACTGAAAGATTTTGGACACTCGGTACTGGAGTTCCAGCATACTTTTGGCTTTCATTTTTCTTTTTAGGATACATCATCTATCGTTTCATAATGGATGGAAGGACTTTTGAAGGAATTCATTATGAGAAAGAAAAAAAGAAAACAGAAGCAATCATGGTTCGTGATTGGGAAGATGTATTTAAACTCGAAAAGAATGAAAAATTTGATTTTTCTTCTGTTTTTACAAAAGAGGCTGATCAGGTAATTGAAGAAGCCTATTTACTTGCAGAAAAATATAATCATGAGCAAGTTACCCCAGTACATATTTTTTATAGTTTATTATCCTCAAGAAAAGTACGAAATGTTTTTATCCGTCTTGGACTTCCAGGAAAAGATATACAAGGAATTATTGAGAAGTCATTTCCAAAGCCAGAAAAAAAAGTTATTCCCGTACTTTCAGTGGATGCTCTTCAGATTCTTGCACATTCATACAAGCTTGCGTATGAAGCAAAAGCAATGTATGTACATGTGACTGAATTATTGTTAGCAACTGTTGGTCAGTCTGAACTTTTACAGGATTTTTTGTATGATTTGAAAGTTGAACAAAATAAACTCAACAATGTTGTGGAATGGCTCCGTATACAAGATAGACTGTCTGTTGAGTATAGAGATATGGTTCGTAGGGGATCAACAAGAAATAAACATGGGTTGGATAGGGCAATGACAGCGGTTGCGACTCCATATCTTAATAATTTTAGTTCAGATCTTACCTATCTTGCACAAATTGGAAATTTGGAGGCCTGTGTTGGACGAGATAAAGAAATAGATGAAATATTCCGTGTGGTTGAAGGTGGAAGACAAAATGTAATTTTAGTCGGTGAACGTGGAGTTGGAAAAAGAAGTATTATCTATGGTCTTGCACAAAAAATGGTAGAAGAACGTGTTCCAGCACGATTAAAAGATAAACGTCTTATGCAATTATCCGTATCTTCTCTTTTGGCTGGAACCACAGTGAGTGGTGCACAAGAAAGATTGCAAAGAATCATGAATGAAGTGGCACGCGCAAGAAATATTATTCTTTTTGTTCAGAATTTGAATGATCTTGTCAGTATGGGGAATGGACAAGAAGGTTTTGATGTTGCACAGTCACTTGCCGAGCATTTGAGAAATGGAAGATTTTTTATGTTTGCAACGAGTATAGATGAAGGATATAACCGGTATATTGTAAATTCAGAAATTGGAAAACAGTTTAGTAAGATTGCAATTAGTGAAATGACAGAAAATCAGGCAATACAAGTACTTGAGGCAAAAACAGCATATACAGAATATAAACAGGATGTCTTTTTTTCGTATGCATCACTCGAAACGGCAGTTTCTTTTGCCAAACGTTATTTACATGATCAAAGACTCCCAGAAAGTGCACTTTCTCTCATGAGTGAAGCAGGAAGTTATGCTCGTGCAAAACGTGGAGAGAATACCTTTGTTACAAAAAATGATGTTGGTGAAGTGATTGGAGAAAAAACAGGTATACCAGCAACAGGAATTACTGAAGATGAATCACAAAAGCTTCTCAGACTTGAAGAAGAAATGCATAAGCGGGTTGTTGGACAAAAAAGAGCTGTTGAGTTGGTAGCAAGTGCTCTTCGTAGATCACGTGCAGAAGTTCGCTCAACCAATAGACCAATAGCGAATTTTCTCTTTCTTGGTCCAACAGGTGTTGGAAAAACAGAACTTGCAAAAACAATTGCTGATGTTTATTTTGGAGCAGAAGAAAGAATGATCCGTGTTGATATGAGTGAATATCAGGACAAAATGTCTATTTACCGTCTCATTGGACAGGCAGGACAACAGGGAACAGGTATTTTGACTGAGGCTGTGCGTCAACAACCTTTTTCTCTCATATTGCTTGATGAGCTTGAAAAAGCAGATCCCGATGTACTGAATATATTCTTGCAGGTTTTTGATGATGGACATTTGACAGATAGTGTCGGAAGAAAAATAGATTTTACCAATACGATTATAATTGCTACCTCAAATGCCGGCACACAGTATGTTATTTCTGAAGTACAAAAAGGAACAGATATGGATGCTATTGAGCAGGATATTATTCATGGAGAATTGCAGAAATATTATAAACCAGAATTTTTGAATCGTTTTGACGGTATTGTCCTCTTTAAGGCATTGGATAAAATAGAGATACGAGAAATTGCAAAACTCATGTTAAAGAAGGTAGAAAAGAATTTGTTAGAAAAGGGAATATTTTTCCGTGCAGAAGAAGAGGGAATAGATAAACTCGTAGAAGCAGGATTTAATCCTTCATTTGGTGCGCGTCCAATGAGGCGTGCTGTACAAGATATTGTAGAAAATGAACTTGCGAATAAACTTCTCCGTGGAGAAATAGAAAGAAAAGACACGGTCGTATTTGGAAGAGAAATGTATATAGAGAAATCCAGGTAAAATACTCAAAAGAGTATTTTTCTTGTTTTTCTTTTGTCTTTGTGGTATTCTTTCCGAAATTTACATCCTATGCTCCATTATTTTTTATATTTTCTTTATTCTGCTATTCTTTCGATTCTGAGTACATTCGGAGTGATCTCACTCATGAAAAGACTCAATGTTCTCGATCGCCCAGGTGTTGCAGGAAGAAAAAAACATCAGCATGTAGTCCCTCTTGGTGGAGGTATTGCAATTTTTTGTTCTTTTTTTCTTGTTGTTGGGTTTCTTTTTTTTCGAGGAACATTTTTTACGAATGAATTGGGGAGAAATATTCTTGGATTATTCTTCGGGGGTCTTATTCTCATGATTGGTGGATTTCTTGATGATCGTTTTAATCTCAAAGCGCGTTATCAGTTTTTTTACGCATTTCTTGCTGTCTTCACGGTCATTGCCTTTGGAATTGGTCCACATATTATTTCTAATCCTTTTGGTGGTGTTTGGAGATTGGATCATATTGCAATTCCACTTTCTGGTATTGGGAGAATCGTTGTATTTGCTGATCTTATGGTATTTCTTTGGCTTGTTGGAATGATGTATACAACAAAATTTTTAGATGGCCTAGACGGGCTTGCAACGGGTATTGTAGCCATTGGAGCTTTTGTACTGTGCGCTCTTAACCTACAGGAACGTTGGTATGATCCTGAGATTGCCACGCTCGCCTTTATTTTTGCAGGAGCCTTGTGTGGTTTCCTCATATTTAATTTTCATCCTGCAAAGATATTTTTAGGGGATGGGGGAAGCCTGTTCGTAGGCTTTATGCTTGGGAGCCTCGCTGTACTTTCTGGAGGGAAAATAGCAACAACATTTCTGGTTTTGGGTGTTCCTGCATTGGACGTCGCTCGTGTAATCCTCCGAAGACTCCAAAGGCGTCAGTCGGTGTTTCTCGGGGATAGAGAACACTTACATTACCTTCTGATCGATTCTGGTTTTGGCCATAAACAGACCGTATACCTGTTATATGGTATATCTTTGCTTTTTGGTATGAGCGCTCTCTTTCTCCAGAGTAGTCAGCAAATATTTGCCTTTATTTTGCTGTTTATTATCATGTTATTTGTCGGGGTGTGGTTTTCTGGAAAGCAAAGGTCTTCTCCCCAGGACAAGCCTTGACAAAAAAAAAGGGGATAGTATATAATTCTAGCGTTAATAACTCATATCAGGGGCTCCCTAAAGAGCTGTGAAAGCCAGCTTGCCTCGGGTATATAAAAAGAATATATGATTTCTGTTATTGAAACAGGTGGAAAACAATACCTCATCCGTTCAGGAGAAGCTCTCAAAATTGAGAAACTTGAAGCTGAAGTTGGAACAAAGGTTGTTTTTGACAAAGTACTTCTTACTTCAAATGATGAAGGTACTGATGTAAAAATTGGTACACCATATCTTGAAGGTGTTGCTATTGAAGCAGATGTAGAAGCACAAGGACGCTCAAAGAAGATCCGTGTAGTAAAATACAAAAGAAAAGTACGCTACAAACGTGTACACGGTCACAGACAACACTTTACAAAAGTTGCTGTCAAATAACAAGACAAATAAAAAAATCCCTGAAAAGGGATTTTTTGTTATATAATAATAAAAATAAAAAAAGTGCCAATGGCACTAGAGTAGAGAGCCAGGTCGGCGAGTGTCACGTCGTGATGTCAGTGTGCGTCTGAAGCACTGACTCGTGTGACGATCTCGCCGACCCGGGCTACGCGGGTGAAGAGCAAACTAGGTCTGGAACCTAGCGCTCACGCGGGTGATGGGTCCTTCACACATCTGTTGCTTCTCCTGTTTCGAAGAATGTTGTCTGTGTGTCGGTGTGTTGGAAATGAGCAGACTAGACCTCGAGCCTAGCGCTCATCTGCATGAGACTTCTCCTTTCTATGAAGGTATATCTACAGTTGAGGATCCGTTGCCGTGGGGATAGGACAGACTGAGACCCTTGCTCAGCGTCTTCCCCGACGGCGCTTCTTCGGACTGCTGTCCCGTTTTTCCCAGAGGAATCTGGGGGAAAACGGAAGTTTGTGACTCGCAGGGTGGAGTGAGCGTCGTGTAGGACCACATAGGTCGAACGAGCGTCTCCTCGGGAGTCACGCACAGTCCGTGCATTGGTGCCTGTTCTTCAGGCTGGTCTTGTGTATCCTCAACTGGGAGGATACAAAGCATCAGTGCGAGCAGGCAGAGGGTTACAATTTTCACTGTTTCCCTCCTTTCTCTAGCAATAGAATGACACATTTTAGCCTTTGTGTCAATAGGCTAATACAGAAAACCTGTGGATATCTTGATTTTTATTCTCTGTATATTGTATACTTAAAGTAGTACACGGTTGGACTTGCTGACGTCTTGCTACCTTAAATAAGTAGCCGACACAAGGTCAGCCACAGTCACTTAAATGGGACACTGGGCCCCGACATCAGGGATGTTGGATCCTTATAGAGGACACTTTCCTAAGGTTCGGTAGTTGTAGGCACTCGTAATGTTTGCCTGAGGTCTGTATCCGTGTACTGCTGGACAGGACGATTGCATGAGGCATTTTCTCACCCACGCCTGCGGGCAAAATATGGAATCATGCTCATCAGTCTCCTGTCCAGCTCCAACCTTCCTTATTGATTAAAAAACCGCCTTATTGGCGGTTTTTGAGTGCATTTTGAAGGGTTATCTCATCTGCATATTGGAGATCTCCTCCCATGGGGAGTCCTCGGGCGAGGCGAGAGATTTTTGTATTTAGATATTCTTTTTTAATACGTCTTTCCAAATACATCATAGTTGTCTCTCCATATATATCTGGATTGAGGGCAAGAATGACTTCTTTTGTTTGTTCAGTTTGTATTCTTTGTAGGAGTTCTTGTATTTTAATTTTAGAAAGTGATCGTTCGTCTTCTACCTTCATCACACCACGGAGCACATGATATTTTCCTGTGTAGGTTCCGAGTCGTTCAATGGCTTCCAGTGCTTGTGAATTTTCTACCACACAAATCGTATGTGGATCTCTTTTTTTATCTGTACAAATAGGGCAGGGACTCGTGTCTGCAAAGTTCCAGCATATTTCACAACTTTTAATAGTTTCAAAAAGTTGTTTTAATGTAAATGCCAGTTCTGCAACATCTTTTTTTCCAGATTTGAGCAAATGAAAAACATATCGCTCTGCAGCGCGTTCACCAACACCAGGAAATTTTGCAAATCCCTGAATAAGTTTTTCTATTGCGCTTGGATACATTTTTTTATGAAAGTCCTGGAATATCTGGGAATCCGCCCATTTCTCTCATTTTGAGTGCCATGGTTCTTTGGATTTTTTTGAGAGCATCAGCATGAGCATCTTTTATTCCTTCAACCAATTTATTTTTTTTGCTTGGATCAAGGAGAGAGTCATCAATGGCAAGGCCAGTGATTTCCATATTTCCATTCATGGTAAGGGTAAGATTATTTCCTGCAGCAGAAACGGTTACACTTTCCTTCTCAAGTTCTTCTTGCATTTTCTTTGCTTGTGAACGGAGATCCTTGAATTGTTTGAGTTTGTTCAACATATATATAATATTAGTTTATGTGAGTAATTAGTATAACATAATTTTACATGGATGGTACAGGAGGGTCGCCTCCATAGTTTTGCCCATGTCCAAAATCCAGATTCCTGTAACTTGCGGTTTCTGCATCAAAAAATACTTTAATCATCCCTGTTGGACCGTTACGATGTTTTGCTATATGGAGTTCACCAATGTTTCTTTCATCTGGTGGAATATCTTCAAGACGGTGGTTTCTATCTGCAGCTTTTCTGTATATAAACATAACGATATCTGCATCCTGCTCAATACTTCCTGAATCACGCAAATGAGAAAGTTTTGGAATCGCTGGTTTATTTTGCTCAACAGCACGAGAAAGCTGTGAGAGGGCAATGACCGGGATATTGAGTTCACGAGCAATCATTTTTAATTGGCGACTCATTTCTGCAACTTCTTGCACACGGTTATCTGACCCTTTTTTGCTGGTAGAGTCAAGAAGCTGTAAGTAGTCTACAACAATCATACCAAGACCGTATTCTGCCTGAAGACGTCTTGCCTTGGTACGTATTTGCATGACATTACAGTTTGCTTGGTCATCTATAAATATTGGGGCTTCGGAGAGTACACCCATAGCTTGCCCTATACGAGGGAAATCCTGGCTTTCTGGGCTGTCTGAGAGGCATCCGGTACGCATCTTCCATAAGCTCACCTGACCCTCAGCACAGAGCATCCTATCCACGAGCTGTTCTTTACTCATTTCAAGAGAAAATATGCCGACAGGGACTTTTGCATGCACTGCTGCATGACGTGCAAAGTCGAGAGCAAGTGAAGTTTTTCCAACAGAAGGACGAGCAGCGAGAATGACAAGATCGGATTTTTGAAATCCAGCAAGGAGTTTATCCAATTCAGGAAAACCAGTTGGAATACCACGAAGTTTTCCTTTTTCTCTATGAAGTTCATCAATTCTTTCAAAAGCATCAGATAACACATGACGAATTGACGTGAAGTTTTGCTTCATGTGTTTTTGTGTGACTTGGTACATGAGTTGTTGTGCCTGATCCAATACTAATTCCACATTGGCTTCTTCTTCCATGTATCCGAGTTTGTCTATTTCACTTGCAGCCGTAATGAGTTTTCTGAGCGTTGCTTTTTTCTTTACAATTTGTGCGTAATTTTCTATGTTTGATGAATTTGGAACAGCATTGGAAAGTCCAACAAGATATGATCTTCCTCCAATTTTTTCCAAAAGATTTTTTTTCCTGAAGTTTATTACTCAAAGTTAGTACATCCACTGGATCACTATTTTTGTACAGATCATACATGGCCTCATAAATATTTTCATGGGCTTTTTTATAGAAGTCTGCTGGAGACATGGTGTCCGCAATTTTAATCATGGCTTCTTTGTCCAACAAAAGAGAGCCCAGGAGGGACATTTCTGCATCCAGGTTATGTGGAGGTATTCTTTCTGTAAGGGGGGAATTGTTCATACGCATTTTCTTGCCCTCCTATATTAACGTAAATACCCGTGGGGTGCAAATGGAGTGTGGGAAAGCTGTGGGTTGTTTTTCTTGCCTTCATAGTATATACTATGATACATACAAAAAGGGTATGGATACAGAAAAATCAATACAATATATATGTGTCGATTGTGGAGGTCATATGAGTGGCCTCATTTGTGGTACATGTGGCAGGACATATACAGAAAAAGAAGGAATTATTCTTGCTCTTCCAACCAATATACATGCCTTATCAAAAGAAGAAGCCATGTATCATGATCATGTTGAAGGAGATGCTTCTGATGTCCATCAATTGCATGCACCAAGAAATGCATATTATCACGAATATCTTTGGAAAAAAATAAACACAATGGAAAGCGGATTAAACATTCTTGAATTGGGAGCAGGAAGTGGGTATGATGCAGAACATCTCTTGTCCAAAGGAAAATGTATTTTGTCTGATGTGTCGGAAGAAGTAGTAACCGCACTTCAAAAAAAGTTTGATAAACAGGCAGAATATATTGTCCTCGATGCTCTTTCAATTCCGTTTGCTCAAGAAACATTTGATTTGCTGTTCATGGTGGCAACATACCATCATCTGGTTGGAAATTATGACAAATCTGCAAAAGAGTTTTTGCGGGTGATAAAACCTGGAGGGAGAATTATTATTGGAATTGAGCCTGCTAAAATATATTTTAAACCAGTAAAGTGGCTCCGAGGGATACTTTGTCGTGCGGTTCATGAAAATCCAGAAGAAGGATCACAGGCAGATGCTTTGATGGAAGGTTTTTCATATGGAGAACTTCAAAAGTATTTTTCTTGTGATTGTGTAGAATATATCTCCATAAAACCCATGTGGTTCCTTGCTGGTTTTTTGCATTATGGTTTAGAATTTTTGTTTCGTGTTTTCCGTTTGAAAAAACGAATACAAATTCCGCATGTGTTAGAAAAAGGAATTGTAAAGTTTGATGAAATGTTTTTCCATATTCCTGGAGCCAAGTATCTTGCATGGCATTGGATTATAGAAATACAAAAGAAAAAATAAAATAAACAGTGTGAAAATTTGTATTATTAACAATATATATCCTCCGTACCATAGGGGAGGAGCTGAACAGGTGGTACGGAAAACAGTAGAAGGACTTCTTGATTTGAATCATGAAGTATTTTTGTTAACAACCTCGCCAGAAGGGGAACGAAAGGAAACTGAAGGGAATCTTACTATATATAGAACAACACCAAAGAATTTGTTTTTCTACACACAAGCACATAAGCATTCTGCATTTGCGCGAGTAATTTGGCATATATTGGATATCTGGAATGTACCAATGGCACAATGGGTGGAAGAAAAGATTCAGGAAATACAACCAGATGTTGTTCATACGCATAATCTCATGGGAATGTCTTTCCTTATTCCAAGAGTCATACGAAAATTACATATAAAACATGTTCATACGGTGCATGATGTCCAATTGGTAGAACCAAGTGCCATGATTTTGAAGGAAAAAGAAAATTCTTGGAGATATAACGGTCTCCCTACAAAACTCTATGCAGGGCTTATGAAAAAACTCATGGGGAATCCAGATGTGGTCATCTCACCATCACAATTTTTGTTGAATTTCTATAAAAAATGGGGATTTTTCCAAAATTCATTTTGTCAGGTTCTTCGCAATCCTGTAACTTTTGATCTTCCACTCAAGAAAAAAGAGAGAAAAGATGAGGTGTTTCGTTTTTTGTATCTTGGACAGACAGAATATCATAAAGGAATATTTATGATGCTTGAGAGTTTCAAAAAATTGAATGGAAAAAATGTAGAACTCCATATTGTCGGGTCCGGATCCAAATTTGATGAACTGAAAGAGCTGTCAAAGGATATGCAGAATATTATCCTTCATGGATATATGGATAGGGAACAACTTCCCACTCTTTTTGCAGATATGGATGTTGCCATTGTTCCCTCTATTTGTTATGAAAATTCTCCAACAGTAATTTTTGAGAGTCTCTACTTTGGTTTGCCTGTGCTTTCGAGTGACATTGAAGGCATTGCTGAACTTATTGAAGAAGGCAAAAATGGTTTTACCTTTAAGACTGGTGATGTGGATTCACTGTATGAAAAAATGCTTTGGTGTCGTGATCATCGTGAAGAAATAGAACACATGAGTAAAAATACCAATCAATCTCTCTTGGGATTGTCACAAATGGAGTATGCCGAGAGACTCTTGGTGTTGTACCAAAAAAAGAATTAGAGAACAAACCACCAGAAAAAATATTTTTCTGCATCTGTAGAAAGATTGGCAATTGTTTCCTTATCGTTATTTCGGAGTGCATGCTCCGCTTTTTTAATATCCTGAAGAAAGAGTATCTCAAAAGCTTTTTTAAACATCTTTTTTCTGAGTGCAAGAAAAGAAAAAAAGAATAAGAGAAGAATTGGTTTTTTTTCTTTTGTAAATTTTTGAGAGAGTTCATCAAGATGGGGGAGTGTGTACAAAGAATCTTTTGGATAAAAGATATCTTGATGAGGGGTGAATGACTCTTTTTTTGTAGTAGAGAATAATTGAGCACACTTCTCCATCTTTTTTTGTATGTGTTCAGAAGGAGATACTTTTTGAAGAAGAGAATATTTAAGATAGAGTTTATATGTGTTATACGCAAAAGCAGAGTAGGTAATGGGGGAGGAGTACCAATTCCCCATACTTTCTTTTCCAGAAATATGTGAAAGATATTTCTGTATATATGGTGGAAAGCAAGGATGAATATGTATTGGGAGACTCATTTCTTTATAATATTTTTCTTTGATACCAATAATCTGAGTTTTAAATTTTATTATGTTAATAATACTTCTTGTTTTGTTGGGAACAAGAAAAAAATCAATATCAGAATTTTCTGTATGAAGATTCCTTGCATAGCTTCCACCAAGCAAAACAAGAAACTCCGGAAGATTATTCTGGAGTTCTTTATGAAGAAATTGTATTTTTTCTGGAGCAACCATATATGCACCGGTACCGGGATGAAAACTGTCTTTTTATTTATGTACAATATTTTCTACGGCAGCCCATTGACTTTCCCCATTTTCTGGCACAAGGAGGACAACTTCATCTCCAGGTTTTCCTTTGTAGAAAGTAACTGATGCTGTTATGAGTTTGAATGGTTTTCCGTCTGCTACACCAATCCAATGACCACTTACATTGTCTGAAACAAGTTCTCCTATGAGACGTTTTCTTTCTATTGGTTTTATTTGTTTGTAAATGAAGGAACCTTTTTTCGTAATCGTTAATTTCATGATATCTCCCTCTACGAGTTTTGACTTGCTGGCATAATTTGGTGGAACAGTATATTCTTTTCCATCTTGTCCAATCATATGTTCACCATCAAAGACACCTTCAAGTATTTTTTCTCCATCAATGGTTTCCTCAATTTCAGAAGATTGAAGAGAGGAAAGAGAAGAGGAAATATGGGTATCAGGATGTTCTAAGAGTCGAAGCATTGCATCAAGCTGATCTTTCATTCCATAAATCATTTTTGCGAGTTGCTGTTTTGTTTGGAGCGTTGTTTCTTCTTTTTGTGTTTCAATGAGAGGTGTTTCTGTCTGTCTTGGTTCTTCTTTTTTTTCTTCAGTGATAAATTCAGTTTCTTCAGATTTTTTATCAAAGAAATCATCAATATCTGGTTCATCAAAGAAAAGTGGAGTTTCATTTTCAGTATGTGGGTTCAAGTTGGTATCGTCTGCGGGTGTATTATTTGTGTTTGGATATGTGTTTTCGTACATATTTGTTTTTGTTTATGAATTATTTTTTTTATTTTACTCTTTTTAGCGAGAAGCTTCAATATCTCCTGTTTCTGCCTTGGTAATTTCACCAAGTTTGGATCGTTCAAGAATTTCCTGATTAACTATATATCTTTCTCTTCCATATTTCAATCTGGAAAGTTCTTTAATAGCTTCAGCTATTTCTTTATTTCCTCTTTGAGGTGGGTACGTGAGCATGTTAAATGGTTTACTTGCTTCGTTATCTATAAGGAGTTTTGTGTAGTAAGAAAATGGGGGAGGATTAATAAGGTCATAGGAACCAAAGGTAGGAGCAAATTCCTTCGCAAGTACCTCAGCATCTTCTGGACCAATTCTTCCAATACAAAGGGTACCTACATTGCCGAGTACAGCGTCACGAATAGCAGAATCTCCTTTATCACCGACGAGTTGTCCCATATATTGATGGGCAATAGTCAAATCAAGTCTGTATTTGCGTGCCTCAGAGAGGATTGTAGAAATAGAATCAGTTGTAAAATTTTGGAACTCATCAATATACAAATAAAAATCTTTTCTTTGCTCTTCTGGAAGTTCAGCACGACCCATGGCAGCCATTTGAAGTTTTGCTACAACAATGAGACCAAGAAGTTTGGAGTTTACTTCACCAGTAGTACCTTTAGCAAGATTTACCAAAAGAATTTTTTGTTCATCCATGACTTGTCTAAAGTCAAAACCAGATTTTTGTTGTCCCATGATGTTTCTCATCATTTCATTGCCAACGAATCTTCCAACTTTAGACACAAGGTAACCAAGCATTTCAGATTTATGAAAATCACTTGTTTTCGCCATTTCTTTTTCCCAGAAAGCGCGAACGACAGGATCAGTTACTTTCTTAAGATATTCCTTTACAAAATTATCATCAGTAAACATGCGGGGGATATCAATGATTGTACCAGGGTTATTAATATCTGCCATAAGTGTGAGCATAACATTGCGCATATTGTGTTCAAACATTGGTCCAACCATTTCAGGAGGAAACAGCTTATAAAATATTCCAATCATTTCTTGTACTGCAAAATCTTTTTGATCCACAGTTTTTGCTTCAAGCATGTTCAAACCAAGAGGTCTCTCCATGTCTGAAGGATTGAAGATAATAACATCGTCAGCTCTATGTGCTGGAATATGTTCAAGAATAGCTTCAACCAAATCTCCGTGTGGATCAACCACACAAACACCTTTTCCAGCTTGTATATCTTGTATTGCGAGATTAGAGATAAGGACAGATTTTCCAGAACCGGATTTTCCAATCACATAGAGATGTCTTCTTCTATCTGCTTCTTTAATGTGTATTGGGGTGTCTGTACCACGATATTTTACATGACCCAAGAGAAGTCCTTCCGTAGGTATATTAGATGGTGGAGGAGACTTTCTTCCTCCCATCCAACTAATATTTGAGCTTTCTGTTGAGTGAAGTGGTAAATGCCAAATAGAAACAAATTCTTCAATATTTAACAGGTTAAAACGTTTTTCTTCAAAAGAACGAAAAATAAATCCATCAAGGAGTTTCTTTTGGTTTTTTGGAATAATAGCCTCAAATGAATTTCCGTATTTATAAAAATTAAGATGACTGTATGAATTTATAAGATTTTCCAAATTCATTTGAGCAGATTCTTTTGTTTCAGCAGAAGATACAATACGGATGGTTACTTCAAGTCCACCTTTGCTAATACGTTCCTCTATTTTTTTGAGTACTTCTTCTTCCATTGCAGAAAGTATATGCTTTTCTTCAGGTTTTTCTTTTTCAGCATCTGTTTTCGCACTTATTGATCCTTTAACTTCTTTTGCAAACGTGGATGCTGTTTTTTTCAGTGCACTGGAATCAAGAACTTCATCAAAAGATTCACCTTTGCGAATTCTACTCACAATATTTGCACCAGTTGTTCTCCAATCCTTTGGTGCACTCCGAATAATGTATTGTATTGCTGCTGAGCCACTTTTGTCTGCACAAATTTTTGAGAGTGAATTCAATATACTTGATAATGAGTCTGAATCTAATTCTTTGTATGTTTTAAATGGAAGAACAGAATGACTATCTTGTTTAAGATAAGCACCAATGACAGTACCTTTTACAGTAAAAATATTATAATCTGGAATTTCGTCTATTTGAGCATAAGGGAATTGAGCATTAATTTGTTGCTCAAGAAAGGTTCTCATTTTCTTTGTGGTATCGATATAAAAATAGATAAGACCATGACTTGCTACAATTTCAAAAGAAAAGTAATCATCTCGTCCTGTGAACCAATTAAAAAAGCCCTTATTTACTTTGAGGCCAGCAAGAGTAGCCAAGAAACTTTCTGTAATAGCAATTTCTTCTTTTATTTGTTCCAATCTATCTTCTTGTGCGACTTGTCCACCTTGTCCCTCGGATTTTCTTTCTTTTGGAACAAGAATTTGGAGTACGACTCTATCAAAAGTTCGTTGCTGTTTGTAGTAGTTTTGCAGTACGATTCGGAGAATACGGAGGACAATAAAAATACCAAGAATAAATACAATTCCAGCTATAACAAGAAAAAAAGCCGTATCGGAAAAAAGGCTGTTTGTGTAGGATGTGCTTTCGTAGGAAATATCATTTCCAAAAAGCGCAGCAGAAAATAAAAACATAGTTAGGAATAGAGTTTTTCAAATTCATGGAGGCGTCTAAGATTCATAATTTTATCTGCTTTTATCTTTGCTTCCTGACGTAAATACAGTTTGTTAATTCCTGGGAGGAGACGAAGCCAATCAAAAAGAAGTTGGAATATTTTTTTCATTTTCACTTTTGTTTTTTTCATTTGTACACGAAGCTCAAGTGCAACTTCTTCACCTTTCATTTTAAATTGTTGTTGTTCAACCACACTGAGTTCTTTGAATGCATCTGCTAATCCTTCTTCCATAATTTGTTCAATCTGTTTGGTAATTTCATCTCGTACTTGAGGGATTTTTGAGTTTTTTACCTTCTGGGGTATGCTCAAAGATTTTTTTACTTCATCAAGAGTGGAATCAATGGATTCCATTTGTTGATCTTGTTCTGGGTTTTCTTTATAACCAAAATCTGCTTGTTCAAAAGAAGTATCAAATGAAGGGGATTGTTGTTCAGGTGATGAAAAAGAATTCTGTTCTTGAACATGAAAAATTTCATCATCTGGATTTATTGTTTTTTTATCCAAATCACTATCTGGCATATTTTGATAATTAAAGGTTACATATATTATACCAAAAAAAAAGAATACATACCATTATTTCACTAAAAAAAGTGTATATATGTATTATTGACATTTTTCATTTTTTTTGGTACTGTAAAAGTACACTTCCACGGGAGATAAACCATGGGTCAAATCATTGCTGGTATCCTCCTTTTGGGCTTCTTTTTCCTCATGGAAGGGTTGAAGCTGGTCCTCGGCGTCCTTTGCTTTCTCGGGCTTTGGATTTTAATTGTACTTGGGGCCAACCTTTTGGACAATTTTACCGCAAAGAGGTAAAACCCCTTTGTGCCTTCCCACCCAACCCTGTATGCCCCACATGCAGGGTCGGTCTTTTTTGACGATATTCGTAGAATTTTGTATATTAGTATATATTCATTAAATATATTTATGAAAAAATATTTATTCCTCCTTTTTTTGACTCTCATGTTCACTGGTTGTGGTACTTTGCCAGTACAAAATACGAACACAGAAGAAAGTAG
The DNA here is from genome assembly GCA_043800545.1 of Candidatus Magasanikiibacteriota bacterium. Lineage (GTDB taxonomy): Bacteria > Patescibacteriota > Patescibacteriia > Magasanikbacterales > UBA922 > 1-14-0-20-39-34. The sequence goes on from JAZDMW010000056.1 coordinate 24,339, forward strand.
AGCAACAGCAGAAGATTATGAAGGTATATGGATTCGTGAAGCATCGTATGTAAATGGTACAGATAGTAATGCAGTACCAGCAACATTGGTTATGAAAAAAGATTCATATATTTCTTCTACAAGGGCATGTACAGTAGAAGGACCCTTGGATATGACTGACACAAGCATGACTATGAATATATCAACACATAATTGTGCTGGATATTCTCCAATAGCGATTACATATACCTATTCACTTTCTGAAGATAAAAATACCTTTACTTTTGAGACCGTATACGGTGGTGTAGAGATAAAAGAAGTATATAATAGGGGAGATGAGGAGGATTTAGAGGTAACCCTTGAAGAATAATACAAAACACAGAAAAATCAAAAACAGGCTTGACAAAGTCTGTTTTTTGTGCTATTGTACAGTATTCTTTTTCAGGGGGAGGAAAGAAAGATGAAGCTCGTCATGTCTGGCGACATGGATGATTTCCTCGCAGAGGAACAGGATCCTGACGTCTTTGAGTTGCGTGAGGCCGTGCAAATTGCCATCAATAAACTCAGCGAACCACCACTCAGTAAACTAATTTTCCGGTATCTGGTTAAGGGATATTTCTTTGAGGGTTTGACCCTCGAAGAAATACATAAATGGTATTACCAACCACTAGGGGAATTTCCAATGTCTAGTGTTAGCGCTGACCTTGAAACTTCCCTTTTCTTGCTTCGTGAGATGTACATTCCACTCACTCGGATCGTTCGGGGACAGTATTCCTGGGGACGACATGTCCTGATGAAGGACTTTCTGTGAAACCAACGGGCAATTTGCCCACAACAAGGAGAGCGTCAATGGCAGAGGTTCGAACGGTTGAGATTCGGCTTGCCAAGCGAGAAGAAGTCACGGAAGTTGCCCCGCAGGGGGTCTTCAAGAGACTCTTCGGCATGAAGCCCAAGACCCTGGTCAAGATCGTCGAGCGTGAAGCACCCGTCACCATCGAGGCTGAGGTGGAGACGGTGGGCAATGGTGACGTTGTCACCTTGCGGATGACCGAGGCGGAGGCCACCAAGGCGGGGATTATGCACCTCGTGCATGGTCTGGCCCTTCCCGCTCTCGAGCGGTCCCTCCTGCTCGAGGTTCCTCACACCTCCATTCGTCTCGTCTGATCACCCGGAGCCAGCACCCCACGCTGGCTCCACAATACATTTGTAAACAAAAACACTCCCTTGTTAGAAAGTGTTTTTTTATTTTTATTGGTTGTTATATTTTTTCTTGAATTTTTTGTATGAGGTCTTGTGCATCTGTGTATTCAATGAAAGTGTTGGATATTTCTTTGAGAGACCGTGAAATAATTGTTCCTTGTTTATATACACAAATTATTTTTTTCCCAAAATTGTTTGCCCAACCGAGTTCAATGCCAAGTCCTGTTGATGCTGTAGATACTTCAGCGATGAAAAGATCACAGGTTTGTATACTTTCTTTTGTATTTTTTCTTTCTGTATCATGAGGAAAAATAATTTTGTGGAGCGTATGAATTGGACTTTCCTTTAGCGGAGTATACAGTTCTTCTTCATAATTGGATTTGTTTGCATGACCAATGTATATTCTCATAATAACACTATTTTTTGTCCTTCACTCGTATCCTCAACCGTGAATCCAAGTTTTTGTATTTCATCACGAAGTGTATCGCTTTTTGCCCAATCTTTATTTTCTCTCGCTGTTTTTCTCTCATCAAGCAGTGTTTGTACTTCATCTGGAATTATGATTTCTGTTTTTTCTGGTTCATGGAGATTGAGTCCAAGAATTTTATCGAAATCAATAGCCATATCCAGATCAATTGTTTTTTCTTTGAGTCCAGTCCAGAGTATTGCGAGGGCTTCTGGAGTGTTTAGATCATCATTTATTGCTTCATGAAATTTTTCTTTGAGCAATGGATTGGTATTAGAACTTTTTTCTAAATGAGAAACAATATTTTTTAAATTGGTATATCCATTTTGTGCAGCTTCCATTGCTTCCCAGGTAAAGTTCATTTGTTTTCTGTAATGACCTTGAAGAAGGAAATAACGATAGGCTAGAGGATCGAATCCTTTTCCTTTGAGTTCACGAAGAGTAATGAAGCTCTCACCAGACTTTGCCATTTTTTGATCCTTCAAAAGGAGGTGTTCATTATGCATCCAAACATTTACCCATGGTTTTTCTCCTGTGACGGCTTCACTTTGTGCAATTTCATTTGGATGATGAACAGTTTTGTGATCAATACCACCACAGTGGATATCGAAATGAGTGCCAAGGTATTTCATACTCATGGCAGAACATTCAATATGCCAACCAGGAAATCCTTTTCTTCCTGCTTGTCCAGCAAGAGAATTAAAAGGGGAGTCCCATTCCATTTGTCTTTTTTCGTCTTCTTTAGAAAATTTCCACAAAGCAAAATCATGAGGATTCTTTTTTTGTCCCATTTCTACGCGTGCACCAGCTTGGAGTTCTTGTTTGTCCAAATCTGCGAGCTTGCCATAGTCATCTATTTTTGTCGTATCAAAATATATTCCTTCAGAAGTTTCGTAGGTAAATCCTTTTTCTATGAGTTTGTCTATCATTTCAATTTGTTCTGGAATATGATCGGTTGCACGTGCCCAGATACTTGGTTCTAATATATTGAGTTCAAGAATATCTTCTTTGAATGTCTCTTCATAAAATTTTGCAATTTCCCATGCTGTTTTTCCTTCTCTTCGTGCACCTTTTTCCATTTTGTCTTCTCCTTCGTCAGCATCATCAGTCAAATGTCCCACATCAGTAATATTCATGACATGCTTCACTTTGTACTCATTATATTTAAGCACACGCTTTAAAATATCTGCAAAAAGAAAAGCACGAAGATTTCCAATGTGTGCATAGTGATATACGGTTGGTCCACAGGTGTACATCTTAACTTCTCCTTTTGTGAGAGGGGTAAATTCTTCTTTTGTTTTGGTGAGTGAATTGTACAGTTGTAATATCATATATTTTTATGAGAGTATCATATCTTGCATTTTAGCGGATTTTATTATTCCTGGC
>JAZDMW010000058.1:0-4372 GCA_043800545.1 Candidatus Magasanikiibacteriota bacterium
TTCCATTTAATCTTTAATTACAACATTATGAACTTGAACCAAGAAGCCATCCAAATTGCAGAGTCGCTGAATGTTCCAAAATGGAAGGAATTTTCACAAATTGCCAAAAACTTAATCGCAATATTAATTGCAGGCATACCCTGTCCAGGGGCTGGTTCTGTTGCGGAGTTAATCGATAAAGTTGGAGATCATTTTCTAGAACCTGATCTGAAAGACGCAGTAGAAAAGCTTGCAGGTCTAATTATAGTGCTTGCTCCGGAAGTTGAAAAACTTCCCAAGTTAGAGGAAAAAGTAGGGGCACTATTCATTGTCTTAGAGCAAAATCAAGCACTCCTATACAAGCTCGATGCAATTTGTGAAAATTTTAATAAAACGGCCCTTCAACATTTTCACGTTTACACGGACAATAGTCTTCAAGAACTGGTTGAAAGCACAGTGAAGAACATGAAAGTCCGAATTGAAGCTCATAATAATGGTGTCAATTTACTTTACAGATTTAAAACAGAAGGTGGCGACGTTCAATTTAATTCAACAGGAGGTTCTCATCAACGTGTAGACCAAAGTGTTTTTGAGGGTAAAGAAGGAGGCTTTGTATCTATGGACAATCTAAATGCATCTGGGCCGATAAGAACATCCAGCGATGGAAAGGATTCAGAAATAGCATTTGGCACAGGTAGTGCACTAGAATCCCAAAAAGTTGGCTTTTTGGGATTTGGCAGAAAAAAGAATGATGAGGATTAAATGGGACATCGGCATATACGGTTCACAAGATCACATAATTTATTTTACTTTTCAGCAATATGAAAAAAACAGGAATGATAATTGGTCTGCTGGTTGAGGTAGTATTGGTTTTAGTATTAATGTTCTACACCGATGATATAAAATGGTTTTTTCTATATTTTTTAATTGTTTTCTACTTTAATTCGTATTTTTGGGGAAATTACTTGAGAAAACTGATCAGGGTATATCAAGTGGCAAACGAAGTAAAAATTATGGGTATTATAAAAAAATTAGGTGTTTCCGAAGAAGAACTTCAGGAGATTGGGGATGAAGTAGAAAACAATTTAACAGTAGACCAAAGAAAATCTTTATATAAAGACATGGATGACCTAGGTTTGAAATAAATGATATTATCATGGAAAATATAATCAAATCGATAGAAAATTCCTTACAGAACAGGAACTGGTATTCTGCCCTCGTTTTGTCGCTTGTTTTGCCAGATATATGTGCAAAATTAGAGGGTAGTGAAGAATGTTCAAGGAAGAGATATCCTAAATGGTTTAATACATATCTTGGCAAAAAGTATGATGGTTTTCTTTCAGGTGAGGATTGTTATGCATTAAGATGTGCTTTTTTACACGAAGGCACGAGTATCACTGAAACTCAATCAGCAAAGGATGTTTTAGATCGCTTCGTTTTTATATCGGACGGGTCGCATTGCAACCGGTTTAATAATTGTCATTTTGGCGATCAAAGGTATGATGGAAAAAACTTTTTACAATTATCCACAAAAATATTTTGCCAAGATATGATTAATGCGACAAAACAATGGCTTAATGATCTAACTGTTAATAAAGATTTAGGTGATCTGTTGGAAATTTATGAGAATGGATTTTCTATCGGTGGGGCAATAAAAATGCAATGATGTCATTTACATCTCCTCACAAGGAATATTCGATTCGTAAACGTTGATGAAAAATTACTCCTTACAGCCATACATTTTTCTCTTATCAAATAACATAAATAAAAGCGCCATTGGCGCTTTTATTTTACTATTGTATTTGTATTTTTCTTTCATTATCCTTTTGGTGTTCAAGGGTAATGGTGAGAATGTTTTTGTCTTTGAGAAGAGTTTGTAATTTCTCAGGCCATTCTATGAGGACGAGGGTGTTGGGTTCTCCGAGATAGTCTTCTACACCAATATCCTTGAGTTCTTCTTCATCCTCCAGTCGGTAGGTGTCTATATGTACCAATGTATGTATATTATTTTTTGCTTGTGGAAGTTTGTATACATTCATGAGGGTGAATGTTGGACTGGTGATGGTATCTGTGATTCCAAGACCTTCTGCAAGGCCTTTTGTGAATGTTGTTTTTCCAGCACCAAGATCACCAACAAGAGTGACAATATCTCCACCATTGAGGGTTTCTGTAATGGTTTTACCAATAGCTTTGGTTTCTTCTTCACTGTGAGTGGTATATGTATTATGCATACAATGGAAATCTTTTTGTGAGTTCAAGAACTTTTGCTTTTACTTCTTTGAGTTTTTCTTCATTGGTGTGATTTGTGAGTGCTTCTTCCATTAAGTCTGCAACAATTTCCATTTCTCTCTCTTTCATTCCTCGTGTGGTAATAGCTGGAGTTCCGAAGCGGATACCTGAAGGGTCCATTGGTGAACGTGGATCATCTGGTATCATATTTTTGTTGAGTGTAATACCTGCTTTATCCAATGTTTCTTCTGCAATCTTTCCAGTGAGTCCTTTGGATGTTACATCTACGAGAAGAAGATGATTATCTGTTCCACCAAAGACAATGGTATATCCAAATTCTTTGAATTTTCTTTCGAGTACTTTTGCATTTTTCTTTATTTGTTTTGCATATTCCTTAAATTCTGGTTCTAATGCTTCTTTGAAGGCAATTGCTTTTGCTGCAATATTATTTTCGTGAGGTCCACCTTGAAGTCCAGGAAATACAGATTTGTCTATGGCTTTTGCAAATTTTTCTTTACACATGATCATACCCCCACGTGGTCCACGAAGAGTCTTGTGTGTGGTTGTGGTCACAACATCAAAGATGGGTACTGGGTTGTTCATTTCGCCTCCAGCAATGAGTCCTGCAATATGTGCAATATCTGCCATGGTAATAGCTCCAACCTCGTCTGCAATCCTTTTAACGGCCTCAAAGTCTATCTCACGAGAGTAGGCACTGTATCCAACGAGGATGACTTTTGGTTTATGTTCAATTGCCATTTGGCGGAGGTTCTCAAGATCGATAAGTCCTTCAGCATTTGTTTTGTAGCGGATGAAGTTAAATACTTGTGCAATACTGGTCACAGGATGTCCATGGGTCAAATGTCCTCCATGGGAGAGATCCATACCAAGAATAGTATCTCCTGGTTTCATAAGAGCAAAGTAAGCTGCAATATTTGCAGGAGCTCCAGACAGTGGTTGTACATTGACATGCTCTGCTCCAAAAATTTGTTTTGCGCGATCAATAGCAAGTTGTTCTACAATATCTATGTTCTCGCAACCACCGTAATATCTTTTTCCAGGGTATCCTTCTGAGTATTTGTTGGTGAGTACGGATCCAAGTGCTTCAAGAACAGCTGGTGAAACAAAGTTTTCTGAAGGAATAAGTTCCAAACCTTCTTCTTGTCTTTTGATTTCTTTCTCAATAGCTTCTTTCAATTGGGGATCAAATTCTTGTATATTTTGTGTATGCATATATGTGAAAAATAAAAAGAAAAAATGTCAGATTCAACCTTTTCTTGATTCTTTATTTAAACTCAAGACTTTCGTAAATCATAGTATTTTCCGTATAAGAATATATATGCTAGTGTATCACGGACCAAAGAATCCCTCAAGAGAGTTGTAAACAAGGGGTATTTGTTATATATTAAGAAGAGAGGGTAATTCATTATATATTTTTTATGGTTATTTTAGATTTTTTGACTCCTTGGAGAAGAAAAAAAGAACAACAAACATCAATTCCACCTGTTCAAGAATTTAAGCAAGAAATTCTAAAAGGAGCTCCTATTAAAGAAAGAGCTACTTTGTACGGGGCGACTTCTATTGAAGAAGTAAATAAGGCTGTGCCGAGGGAGATAGATATTATAAAAGAATCTGCAGCAGAATCTGAATTATATCGTAAACTTGAGGATGAACGAAAACCAAAAAAAGAATCAGATGAAGAATCAGATGAAGAATCAGATGAAGGATCAAAGGAATGGGTACAACTCCACGAAAGAGAACCAAATGGGATGCCAGATAAATATGGGGATACTGTTGTGCAAGAACCTTGGTTTTCTACAGGAGAGCCACCAGAAAAAGGTATTGAGTTCGGAGAAGGAAAAAAGACTGCCCCAGGTATTCTCAAAGGTGGTGAGGGGCCACGTGAAGGAAGGGCCGCTTAATCCAAATTTTTAATTACATACGTACCGCGTTTTTTGTATCCTAATTTTTTGTAATATCCGCGTACACCAACTCCTGAAATAACAGCGAGTTTTTTTGTTTTATATTGTGTTGCAATTTTTTCTGCTTCAGCCATCAGTTTTTTTCCATATCCTTTATGTTGTGATGCTTTGGTATTTGTTTTGCCAATTTCTACCAGGGTGCCATACACATGGAGTTCACGAACAAAAGCGCAGTCTTTTAT
>JAZDMW010000063.1:0-6523 GCA_043800545.1 Candidatus Magasanikiibacteriota bacterium
TATCTTCAATTTTCCAAAAACTGAAATTTATTTTTTTAACTAAATTTTCATCATAAACTTTTGCATTTTCTCCTTGTGTTGCTTCAGCTTCTTTTTTCAAGTCTTCTGTTAATTTTTGAGGCTTATCCACTACTTTTTGTAATTTGGAGACATACTCAAATAAGGTTTTTTTACTTCCCATTTTTCCTTCTAAACAAAACTCCAAAATTCTATCACCACCATAATAGCTATCTTTAATTTTCCAAGTTTTCTCCTCAGAGGTAGATTGTAAATTAGTAATATCTGCTTGTTTTTTCTCTAAATCAAATTGAAATCCTGTTTTTAATTCATCATTTTTAATCTGGTCTTTTATTTGCTGTATTTCTTCAGTAGCTATATCTATTTTTTCTTTTGCTTCTTTATTTTCTGACTTCAAACTAAAAATACCTTTTTGAGTATCTTGATAAAAATTATCATCAATAAATCTTTGATTGTAAACTAATATTTTTTCACTACTCAATCCTTCAATTGCACAATTTGAGAAACACCCACTATTTTTATCTTGGAGATATTTTGAAAGAGTTGTTTTTCCAGTTCCGTTTAATCCATAAATAAGATTAATCTTTTTATTAGTCTCTAAAACAACAGGATTCTCTCCATAGCTTGCGACTTTTTTAAGTGTAATTTTTGTAATCATGGTATTTATCAAGAGTTTATCTATATTTCGTGCTAAAGTCATTCATAAATTTAATAAATCGTTTTCGGAGCAATGGCGGAGAAAACACCTTATACCCCCCTCTTTAAAAGTTAAAAAAATCAAATTCCTTATTTCTTAAAGCCCACCAAAAACATTTCAATTAACAAGTTTTTCAAAAATATGCCACACAACTGGTATTATATAAACTTTTATGTGGAAAGTATACCAATGGTGGCATGTTATCCTTACCTACTCCACCATACCCCCAAACTCCTCCTCAGTCAATATGGGGATGTTGAGTTTTTTTGCATTATCGTATTTGCTTCCTGGGTTTTCTCCTGCGAGGAGGTAGGTTGTATTTTTACTGACTGAGCTTGAAACTTCTCCTCCGTGTTTACGGATAAGGTCTTTTGCTTCATCTCTTGTCATGGTTGAGAGGGTTCCGGTGATCACAAATGTTTTCCCTTGGAGGGTTCCTTTTGTTTTTGTTTGTTTTGCTTTTTGTATATATACTCCATTGTCTCTCAGTGATTGTATGAGTTCTTTATTTTCTTTTTCTCGGAAAAAAGAATACAAGGATTCTGCAACACTCACTCCTACATCATTCACTTCTGCAAATTCTTCTTTACTTGCTTCCATTATTTTTTCCAATGTATGGAAATGTTCTGCCAAGCGTATTGCAGTTTCTTCTCCCACATGTGGAATACCAAGAGCAAAAATAAATTTCCCGAGAGTTGTTTTCTTGGATAATTCTATTGCATCAATGAGATTCTGTGCAGATTTATCTCCAAATCTCTCCAGAGGTTCCAGGTCTCCTTTGGTTAATGTATATATATCCGCTATATTTTGTATAATTCCCTCTTCTACCAATTGTTCTACAATCTTTTTTCCAAGTCCGTCCATATCCATTGCTTTTTTGGATACAAAATGACTTATTTTTCTCAACTGTTGAGAATAGCATTTTTTATTCGTACAAAAATATCCAGCAGATTTTTTCTGCTTTTCTTGTATATCTTTTCTTTGTACTTCACTCTCACAAATTGGACATACTTTTGGTGGATATATTTTCTTTTCTTTCCCTGTACGCATTTTTGTAAGTACACGGACGACCTTCGGGATAATATCCCCGGCTTTTTCTACCACCACCGTATCTCCAACACGAACATCAAGACGTTCTATTTCGTCAAAATTATGCAGTGTCGCATGTGTGACCGTTGTTCCAACCAATTGTACTGGTTCCATGTGTGCAACAGGTGTAAGAACTCCTGTACGGCCTACTTGTACATAAATATCTTTAATCTTTGTTGTTCCCTGCTCTGCTGGGAACTTCACAGCAATCCCCCAGCGTGGAGACTTTCCTGTGTATCCAAGAATCTTTTGGTACTTGAGTTGGTTCATCTTTATTACCAATCCATCTACCCAAAATGGTTGTGAACGTTGTTTTCCAGTCCACTGTTCGTACATATCCATGATCTCATCAATACTTTTACATATTTTCCAATGATGATCTGTAAGAAAACCAAGTTTTTCTAGCATTTGGAGTTCATGCTCTTGTGTATCTATACTTTTTGCGAGATCGCCTTCTGTGACACGAGAGATATCGTAAACAGTCAAAGAAAGTTTTCTTTCTGCTACTACTTTTGCATCGAGCTGACGAATGGTCCCTGCTGCAGCATTTCTTGGATTTGCAAACAATGGTTCATTCTTCATTTCTCTTTCAATATTTATTTTTTCTAATATCTCTTGTGGCATCCAGGCTTCTCCCTCTACCACAATACTCACTGGTTTTGTGAGCTTCAAAGGCACTGACTGAAATGTACGAATATTTTGTGTGACATCTTCCCCAATTTTTCCGTCTCCTCGGGTTGCAGCATGAAGAAGTTCTCCATTTTCGTACGTAAGAACAATATGGAGACCATCTATTTTGAGCTCCACGGCATAGGTGAGATCTTTTGGCACACTCCCTAATTCTTTTGCAAGCATTTTATGATTTCTTTCTTCCCATTGATCCAAATCTTCTCGATTAAAGGCATCATCAAAAGACCATTGAGGAATTTCGTGAACAATCTTTACAAATTTCTCTAATGGTTTTCCAGCAACTCTCTGTGTTGGAGAATCTTTGGTAATATATTCTGGATATTCTTTTTCTATTTTCTTCAGTTCATCCATGAGACCCTCATACATTTTGTCTGTGACCTCTGGATCATTCTGTACATGATAGCGATAACGAAGATCGTCTATTTGTTTATGAAGACGTTCTACTCTTTCTTGTAAATTTTTATTCATCATATATTTTATTTGAGAAAACCAAGATACCAATGTATTATATTATTTCCATAGAGCATTGCAAACACTGTTGCACAGGTGAGGTATGTTCCAAAAGGAGTTTCACTTGCTAATGTTTTTTTCTTCATAAGAAGAAGAACAATACTTACCAAAGCACCAAGGATATATGCAAAGAAAAGTGCAAACACAGTATTTTGCCAACCAAGAATTACTCCCATAAACAACCCCAAACGGATATCTCCTCCACCAATCCAACGACCAGAAGAAACAATATATTGAAGATAGAAAAAACCAGCTCCAATAAGTACTCCAATACCCATACTGTGCCAGGTATTCCATCCAAATGCAAGAGAGAAGAAAAAAAGAATCACAGCAGGAATGGTAGTAGTTTTATCCAGTATTTCCATGTAGAGAAGATCATAGAAAAAAATAAAATGGAGAAAACAAATAAGAAGAAGATCTCGAAAAAATTCTATACTCTTCCAATCCCCCATATATTTCCATGCAAATGCTCCAGATGCAAGTGCCAAAAAAAGTTCAGCAAAAAAATGTGCAGAAGAAAATCTTTTTTTGCATTTTCTGCAGGTGAAATTGAGGATGAGTGCACTGAGGATTGGAATGTTATCGTACCAGAAGATTTCAGCAGAACAAGAAAAACATTTTGACCTACCAGACACGATAGACATATCTTTTTGCATCCGGGATACCCAGGCAAAAAGAAAACTTCCAAGCATTGCTCCGAGGAAAGAAAAGAAAAGTATGAAAAAATACAGCATAATACGTATTAATATATACACCAGTATAGCACAAAAAACACCCCGTAAAAACGGGGTGTCTCTGTTAATTAACAGATTTTGGTTTATGAGTTTGTTATTCCGTTTGGTGTAACACTAATTGCACCAGCTGTCAAAGGATTGACATCAGTCTCAAGTGTTGCAGCTATAGTATATGTATTTGCACCAAGGGTGTATACATATGTTTGTGCAGCTACTGGATCTGCTGGAACAAGGCCCATGTATGGGTTAGCTCCACAGTTTGCAGAGGTAACGAATCCGGTATTGTTGAGACAAATATAATCTGCAGTTCCAAGAGTAATAGCGTTTCCTGCTGGATATGCATTATTATCTGTATTATACAATTCGAGAGCTGTTTGAAGTTGTTTCAAGTCTGCAAGACGTTTTGAATCGCGGGCTTTTGTACGAGCATTGTTAAGCGCAACAACAGCAAGTGTTGAGAGCAAACCAATAATCGCAATAACAACCAAAAGTTCTATAAGTGTAAAACCTTTCTTATTCATTTTCATTCTAATTCACCTCCCCTCATAATCATAGTAATAATTTTAATTAAATTATTCTTTATTCAAGGTCCAAGATCTTTCTTACTTTATCTACGGTTTCAGAGGGTTTAAAATGTGCTTTAATAAGATAGTCTACAGCTCCCAATTGCAATCCTTTATCCACATCATCTTTTTGTCCAAGATTCGTCAAAAGCACAATTGGAATATTTTTTGTAGCCTTATCTGCTTTTGCGTGTTCAAGAACTGTGAACCCATCCATTTTTGGAAGGAGAATATCTAAAAGAACAATGTCCGGATTTTTCTTTGAAATATCCGCAAGGCCAGTTTCTCCATTGTCTGCTACACTTACCTTGAATCCTTCCATTTCAAATTTCGTTTTATAGATATTTGCAAGGAAATTATCATCTTCTATAATGAGGACATGTATATTTTCCGTTTTTTTAGCCATACAAATTAATTTGAATTAAAAATTCCTTTTCTATTAGTATACAAGAGTAAAAAATTTTATACAATATTTCTCATTGCAAGACCAATCGCAACCGACATTCTTGGGCCCATAGCATCAAGAGCTTTTTTCAGTCCCTGTTGGTACACCACTCTTGCCCAAGGATCACCAACAAAAACACGAAGTGGAAAACTTTCTTCAATCAATTTTGTAAATACAGGGAATACAGCAGAACCACCAGTTAAAATAATTTTTTCTGGTTTTTTGTTTTCATTTCCAGTTTGACGAAGGAACAAATCAAAACTATATTCAATTTCTTTCATCACCGGACGAAGAACTGGGCGGAAAAGTTCTGCATTTACTTCTTCATCTTGAAAAAGTGAGACATCTTGTTTAATTTGTTTTGCAACGGATTCCTCAACACCAAGTTTTTCTGCAAGAATTTTATCTATAACTCTTCCACCAAGTTGTATACTTCTATGCGTCATTGGAAGTCCCTGATCAACGATGAAGAAATTTGTTCGCTCTGCTCCGATATCCACAATCATAGATACTGACGTATCCAAACCAACAAGTGAACGAGTGAGTGCAAATGCTTCTGTTTCTAATTCTTTTAATTGTAATCCAGCATGCTGGAAAATAGCAGAATAAAATGAAACCAATTTTTTTGGTGCAGCGGTAACGAGATATTTATAATATTTTTGTTTTTCTGCCAAAGGATCCGGAACCTGTTGGAATACTACCTGCATATCCTCAATTGCTTGAGGAATCATTTTTTTAATCTTTGCTTGTATATGATGAGGCAAATCTCTTCTCTCGACTGGAGGAAGAGTCACAAGTGCATGGAATATATACGAAACAGGCAAACTTGCAGTTGCCACATTGGTCGTTACTTTTGCCTGAGTAATAAGTTCCTTTAATAATCCACCATATTCTATGACTCGTGAATCTGAAGCAAACTGATTCAAAGAATTCGTGAGTATTTCTTTTTTCTTTTCAATGTTATTTTCCATCACTTCCTGTATCTCAGGCATTTCCTGCGTATCTACATGAATATCTAATTCTTTATTTGCAACACCATACGTCCACAATTGTGGTCGGCCTTTTGTTTTTTTAAGTTCAACAATCTTTATTCCTCCAGCTCCGATATCGACGCCGAGAAAAGATTCTGGTTGTTTATTTCCAAATACCATATATTTTTTTATCATTTGCTATTATTATATCATATTCAAAAAAGAATGAACAACAAAATTGTCTATTCTTGCCAGGAATAATAAAATCCGCTAAAATGCAAGATATGATACTCTCATAAAAATATATGATATTACAACTGTACAATTCACTCACCAAAACAAAAGAAGAATTTACCCCTCTCACAAAAGGAGAAGTAAAAATGTATACTTGCGGGCCGACAGTATATCACTATGCACATATTGGAAATCTTCGTGCTTTTCTTTTTGCAGATATTTTAAAGCGTGTGCTCAAATATAATGAGTACAAAGTGAAACATGTCATGAATATTACTGATGTGGGACACTTGACTGATGATGCTGATGAAGGTGAAGACAAAATGGAAAAAGGTGCACGAAGAGAAGGAAAAACAGCATGGGAAATTGCAAAGTTTTATGAAGAAGCATTCAAAGAAGATATTCTTGAACTCAATATATTAGAGCCAAGTATCTGGGCACGAGCAACCGATCATATTCCAGAACAAATTGAAATGATAGACAAACTCATAGAAAAAGGATTTACCTACGAAACTTCTGAAGGAATATATTTTGATACGACAAAAATAGATGACTATGGCAAGCTCGCAGAT
>JAZDMW010000076.1:0-4404 GCA_043800545.1 Candidatus Magasanikiibacteriota bacterium
TTGTCTCCTTGTACGTTTTCAAAGGATTGGAGCATGTCTTTTGCATGATAGGGATGTTGTACAGAGAGGAATGCTTGTATTCCGTTGTTTTCTGAGAGAATGAGAGCAACCTCAGTTTCTGGAGAATTGTCTATGAGTTCATTGAAAATAGCAGGAAGTTCTTCTGTGTTTGTACCAGTTCTTGAGTAATCATCTCTCGTGATACTGGTCCATACGAATTTATTTTCTTTGTCATATTCCATATGTGACAAAGCTTGTCCCCAGAGTTTGAGGGTGTTCAAGTTTTTTGTTTGGTAAAGACTTTGGATAATGAAATCTCTTTTCGCTCCAAGTGTTATGAGTTCACTCGCAAGTGAGAGGGTTTGTGGTTTGGTATTTGAGGATTGAAAACTTTTTGTATTTTCTATAATTCCAGTAAGAAGACAAGTCGCTATTTCTGTATTCATGAGGTGTGGGTTGATATGTTTGATAATGGAATACACCATTTCTGAAGTTGATGGAATGGTTACGTCTGTATAATTGATATGACCAAAGTGTTCATTCTCTGGACGATAGTCAATGTTGATAACCGGTACTTGGAAAAAGAGTTCTGTATTTTTTGTATATACTTCTCCAAGAGAGAGGAGGTCTGGTGCTCCAATGGTGATGATGAGATCGTATTTATATTGTGTTTGTGCGGTGGTAATATTTTTTGGAGAAATGATTCCACTTTCTGGAGTTATGTAAATACGGAGTTTATCTTTTTCTACGTCATAGTTTATTGCTTCAATTCCTTCATCTTTTATGTCTATGGTTATAACAAGCTTTTGGAGAAAGGGAAGTTGAGGCAAAATACATTCTTGTTTTGGGAGGAATTGAAGACGTTTTGGAGTTGTAAAATTCTGACTCACCATGTCTACCTTTTTTTCTGAGAGTTCAAGGAAGGTACCCAAAGAGAGAGCACTGGTAATTGCATCACTGTCTATTTGTGGACGAAAGCAAACCAGAATATGGTTTGCTTGGTCTATCTGAGTTTTGATTTGTTCTAGAATACCGAGTGCCATACTGTATTATGAGAAGTGGTTTACTATACCAAATTGTGATTTTCTTGTCAATTGAGATAAATTTTCCATTTGTGGATAAAAATTTGGCTTTATTGAGTGTAAAAAGTTGCTTTTTTAGTGGGAATTTAGTAAGATAATCGTATTGGTTCACTAAGTTATTTTATGAAAGAATTTCCAAAGGCATACGAGCCACAAAAGTACGAAAAGAATATTTATACAAAATGGGAGGAGTCTGGTTTGTTTAATCCAGATGTTTGTATAGAGAAAGGGATTACAGACAAAAAGGCACAATCTTTTAGCATGGTTTTGCCTCCACCGAATGTAACTGGGACTCTCCATATGGGGCATGCAGCGATGCTTGCTATTGAGGATACACTGATACGATATCACAGAATGAAAGGAGAAAAAACTTTGTGGGTTCCTGGGACGGATCATGCAGCGGTTGCTACAGAATCCAAGGTGGAAAGTCTTTTGATAGAAAAAGAAGGCATGACAAAACCGAAAGAAGAACTTGGCAGAGAAAAATTTTTGGAACGAGTAAGAAAATTTGCACAAGATTCTCATGATACGATTGTAAATCAAAGTAAAAGAATGGGATCATCTTTGGATTGGTCACGCGAAGCATATACTTTGGATGAAACAAGAAATTTAGCTGTCCGAATGGTATTTAAAAAAATGTATGATGATGGCCTTATATATAGAGGATATAGGGTTATTAACTGGTCTGTAAAAGGACAGTCAACCTGTAGTGATGATGAATTGGTATATGTGGAGAGACCTGCAAAAATGTATTATTTTAAATATCATAAAGATTTTCCAATTACGATTGCAACGACTCGTCCAGAAACAAAATTGGGAGATACTGCGGTTGCTGTGCATCCTGAAGGAAAATATAAAAAATATATTGGTCAGGTGTTTGAGGTAGAAAATGTTGGACAAATTGGACATACACTCAAAATTAAAATTATTGGTGACGAGAATGTAGATGAAACTCTTGGAACAGGAGCTCTTGGAGTGACACCAGCACATAGCATGGTAGATTTTGAGATGTATGAAAGACAAAAAAGAGAAGGAGATCCAATTGATCTCATTCAAGTGATTGGAGAAGATGGAAAAATGACAAACAATGCTGGAAAAGAATATAAAGGACTCACAACTCTTGAAGCGAGAGAGAAATTTCTTGAATATCTTCAATCTGAAGGCCTTTTTCTTAAGGAAGAAGATATTGTACAAAGTGCTGGAACATCAGATAGGTTCAAAGATGTTGTAGAACCTTTACCAAAAACACAATGGTTTATTAATGTGAACAAAGAGTTTACTCAGAAAGAAAAAACAGTTACATTAAAGAAATTAATGCAGGATGCTGTTCGAGACAAACACATTGAAATTGTTCCAGAACGTTTTGATAAAACATATTTTTCTTGGGTAGATAATTTGAGAGACTGGTGTATTTCTAGACAGATTTGGTTTGGACATCAAATTCCTGTTTGGTATAGGGGAGAAGAAATATTTTGTGGAATATCTGCTCCAGAAGGGGAAGGATGGACACAAGATCCCGATACTCTTGATACCTGGTTTAGTTCTGGTATTTGGACTTTCTCTACTTTGTTAGATACAAAAATAAAAGAAGGAGAATCACTTGAAGCATGGTTGGAGAGATCCAAGGATTATAAGGATTATCATCCAACAAGTGTTCTTGAAACTGGATATGATATTATTTTCTTTTGGGTTGCAAGAATGATTTTGATGACAACCTATACCATCGGTGAAGTACCTTTCAAAAAAGTATATTTGCATGGACTTGTCCGCGATGATAAAGGAAGAAAAATGAGTAAGTCACTCGGGAATATTATCAATCCTCTGGATATGATAGAAAAATATGGTGCTGATGCAACCAGACTTTCTCTCATGATGGGAACAAGCCCTGGAAATGATATGAAGCTTTCTGAAGAAAAAGTAGAAGGGCTTCGTAATTTTGCAAATAAATTGTGGAATATTTCACGATTCATGGTAATGAATATTGAGGAACCAAAGGTGGTTGTATCTATGCCTGAGGCAAAAACACTTGCAGATAAGTGGATTCTGGAAACTCTTTCAAACGTAACAAATACAGTGAGTGAGAGTTTAGAAAAAATGAATTTTTCTTTTGGTGCAGAAAAACTTCGTGATTTTACTTGGAATGATCTTGCAGATTGGTATTTGGAAATTGCAAAAGTAGAAGGAGAGAAAAAGGAAATATTAAATTATATTCTTAATACCATTCTGAAACTCTGGCATCCATTCATGCCATTTGTGACTGAGGCTATTTGGCAAGAGATTTATGGTGAAGATGCTTTGCTCATGGTAGAAAAATGGCTTGAGCAGGGAGAGGATAATGAATATGTTGTTACTGCAGATTTTAATAATCTTCAATATATAATCACAAAGATTCGTAATATTCGTGCTGAAAAGGGAATTCCTCCAGGAAAGAAGATTGATGCTTTTGTAAAAGCTGGAGAGAATACAAAATTTGTAGAAGAAAATATGGATGTCATGAAGTCATTAGCACGTATTGAGAATCTTGAAATTGTAGATACACTCCCAGAAAATATGGTAACATTTGTTGATGGTGGAGTAGAAATGGCTTTAGATTTTTCTGATGCTGTGGATACTGATGCAGAACGTGAACGTCTCCAAAAAGAAATTGAACATATTGAACCATATGTATTGGCACAGGAAAAGAAATTAGGGAATGGAGAGTTTGTGAACAATGCACCAGAATCTGTGGTAAATGCAGAAAAGAAAAAATTGTCTGAAGCAAAAGAAAAACTTATAAAATTACAAGAACAACTTACAACACTTGCATAATATGGAAGATAAAAATAAATACGATCCAAGTTTGGAATGGGAACAACATATTCCACAACAAAAACCTCTGTCTCGTTTTGACCAGTTTTTGTTGTTTGTGCTTCGTATTACTTCAAGAATGAGTGCAGAAGAAATGGAACAAGTAAAAAGAGATGCCAACGAAGGAAAATTGATGAAACCAAAAGGTATGAAAGATCTTGGAATGTTTGGAAAAATTATTTTTTTATTTATCGTATTTGCACCTATAATCATTTTAGTTTTCGCTATTTGGTTGGTAGGTTCGTTTATTAAAATAGTATAGTATGAGCGTAAATACAGATCCAAAAAAGATTGAAGAACTTTTATCTCGTGGCGTACAAGAAGTCATCGTACGAGAATCATTACAACAAAAACTTGAAAGTGGAGAAAAACTTCGAGTGAAGTTTGGTATTGATCCAACAGGATCCAATTTGCATATTGGTCATGCTGTTCCACTGAGAAAGTTAAAACAATTTCAGGATGCAGGACATCATGT
>JAZDMW010000065.1:0-20885 GCA_043800545.1 Candidatus Magasanikiibacteriota bacterium
CTGTAGACAATCCTGTTCTTCCACTGACCGTGAAAGCATATCTATCTCCAGCAGCACAAGGTTTACTTGGATCAGAGAAACAAGAAGGATTCAAACTATATATTTCAGGTTCTAATAAAGGATACATTTCATCTTGATCTCGATAATACGCAACTGATTGATTATTCAGTGTAGCAATTCCAGAAAAATCATATGTCAATTCATCTGACAATATATATTTTCTATCAAATGATTTAGTTCTCTCATCTGCTCTTTCAGAAGTAATATTTTTAATATAGATATCCTCTCCAGCTGGTTCGTAAGCAACTCCTGAACTACTAAATACACGACTTACCACTTTATACAATTTTGCAAATTTCTTTGACAATTCCTCATACAAACCATGAAACTTTTGTTCTTTATTATTTACAGTTTCTTTTATTTGTACCCAAATATCTGAAGTTTTGGCGAGGAGTTCATCTGAATATCTATATCTATTTTTGTGATTCATTCCAATCGCGAAACAATTTGCTTCAACATAATCTGGATGATTTGAATCTACTTTGTATAAATACGTTCCTGCATAAGTATCCTCACAACGATATGGAAAACCATCAAGATCACCATAACGGAAATATCCAATATTCTGAAGTTGTGTATACTCAGGAGCAACCTCTCCGCTTATTATGTTATCTACTGCAGTTGCAAAATCCTTTCCTTTTATTGGAAGACTTCCGTACAGTGGCATGGCTTGATTGAAAAGCAAAGATTCATAAGAATCCAAATTTGTTGCATCTTTCCATACCTTATTTGTCCATGCCTTATTTGTCTCACCTGAAATAATATCTCCATCACCATTATATACCTGAGCAAATTGAGTACATGAATCTGTGAGGGTTGCAACAACACCCGTACTTACACCTAAATTATCATTACCATCATCACTACACCAATGAGAAATATATCCCAAAAATTCACCATATTTATTAAAGTCCATTCCAATAGCTATGAAATTTGTTGCGACATTCTCAACCGGACATGCGGTTCTAAATGGATCAGTACTCGAGTCTGGTGGAGTAACACTTCCTGTCACATTATCCATAATAAATGTTGGCATCTCGTTTTCACCATCTTTGCCTCCATTTGAGAATACTCCCACATATCTTCTGTAGACTTCATTTCGTTCAGATGTCATTGCATCTTTCATAATCTGAGCATTTGCATCATTTCCGTATATAAGTCCACCACCATCGGTATAATCGTCAAAAGAAAGCAAGCCGTCACCAACATCTCTTTGTAACATATATGTCCACCATACTCCAGATTTTTCATCAGGCTCTATTGTAATATCAAGAGCATCAGTTGTTACTCCTCCGCGTGCAACAAATTTTACCATAGCTCTATTTTCAGCATTTCTCAATGTAAGAAAATCTATATTTAATTGACGAGTATAGAGTGCTGGGATGGTTTGTCTGTTATCGATATTTCCAACGCGACTTGTTGCAATGAAGAAAATATCTTGAATTTGATTTTCATTTAAACTTCTTTCAAATGTAGAAACCCAAACTGATTCCCCTGATATTACATCTGGCGAATTATATTTTGTTTTAAATAATCTTGGAATATTTCTAAATACCGGATTACCAGCTAAATCTACTGTACCCGTATTCCAGGGATAAAGAAGACGCGCATCACTCAATTCAGAACTATTTATTATTTCTGCAGGTTGCACGAGATAAGTATTTAATTTCCCAGCACTATCGCTTTGACCCCAAATTCTTGGTGGATGAAGCATTGTACCCCAACCATCATAGCCATCAGGATCTCTTGGCATAAATTTCGTAAATGTCGTAATCCTTGCAGTAAAATCACTATTCGCAACTGTTGGAGAAGCAAGATGTTCTTCCGTATCTGATACCCATCCTCCACTATTCATATTTTCTGTACGTAACACAACAGCATTTTTTGAGATATTCTTCCATGACCATACCTGCATTGTTGTGTATGATAATGCAGGATGTCCATTAGTCGCTATTGTTCTATATACTGAAGGAACATTATCCTCTCCATCATCAATCACTCCATTACCATTCGCATCAACCATACCAAAATCTATCTTTGGCCTTCCTGTACTAATAAGCATTGGACTTGCTGGGCCCTCATCATAAAATTCTGGATTAATATTCACAGGATCAGTAAAGTATGCAGAATAAAATGCATCTCTTGCTGCTTCGTTAGAAAAACTTCCAGTATTACTTGATCCAATCGTTATTTCTCCTGCTGCTACTCCCTGACCACGTTTAAAATACATTGTACCAGAGCTTCCAATATTTGCATGCACACCTGCTCGAGTAATTTCATTATTATTATCTTTTACACCTTCTACATAAGCTCCGCGTCCAATCGCAGTACCCGCAGCACAATACACTTCACCACTTGCAATACCAGCATCATTTACAGCATCTATGGCAGGATCATATCCAGCTTCTGTATTAATATTATAAATATCTTTCTTAGCTGCAGAAGCATCAATTGGTAACCAAGTAAGACAAGCATACCCATTTCCTCCTGTAAGAGGACGACTATAATCATATTCTAGACAATAACCTTCAAGTCCAATCCATGTACCAATACTCTCAATAATATTACATTCGCCTTGTGATACTAAAACATTTTCTCCAACTCCTTGTTGTGTTCCGTCAGGATTTCGTGGAAGATCATTACTATATACTGCACAATCTACACTGCCAAAACATGGACTTCCATCAAGATCCCCTCCAGAACATACGCCTGGAGCATACTTTTCTGTGAGTGTATGAAAATCTGTTACCCAATTTTTATATGTCACGCGTCTATATGCACAAGAACATTCTCCATTCTGACATGCATTTGCACCATCCATACCCTGATCCGTTTCTATAGCATCCTTTCGTGAAGGAAGTGTTGGTTGATTTTTATTTATTAGTGTATTCCACTGAGTTACAATAGAAGAAGAGTATGGGCTATCCTGTTCTGGATATGCTTTACACGTTCCACCATTGAGTGAGGTAAGAAGTTTTTCTTTATTCGCACTTCCACTCATATTTTGTGGGAAATCTCCACCGATTGGATAAATACAATCACCAGAAATACATCTTCCATTCATATCCGGACCACAGGAAACCCAATCTGATTTATTTGTTACCCCATTTTGTTCCTTACATCCTTTTTCTACGTCTATATCTCCATTTTCATCCACAAAAATATACTCTGGCACCTTGAACCCAATATATGTTGTATCTTTTCCTGGGATGTCTATATAGTACTTGAGGAAAGAAATATGACGCTTATTGTATAATGAATATCCCGTATAGTCTCTTCCATTCCAAGAAGTATCTCTTGTTGCATACTGAGAAAAATCTAAAGGTTTTGTTCCTTCACCATAGATGTCTTTACTAACCCAATGTGTACAATTATATCCATCAGTTGCATCACATACACCATATTCATAACACAAAATTTGTTTTTGTCCGTCTGGTTTTGTATTGACGACTTTACTTCTGCAATCTAACCATTCACTACATTCTCTATCCCTCATTACCTTCAAAATAATATTTGCATCGCTTTCTGCTTGTGAAGCAGTCACTGCAGAAACGAGTCTATAATTTTCTTGTGTACTCAAATCATAGGAAGCTTGTGTATCGTACATTCTATTTGGTTCATCTGTTTTATCGAAAAGAACACAACCTTCATTCAAACTGACTTGTTGTCCACATTCATCTTTTCTTGAGGTGATTTCCTCATCGAAAATAACATAATACGGTTGTCCTTTTGGATTCTTATCTGTCTTGTCATTTGGATCCACAATCTCAGTACAACGATTATCTACTTGTGAACAGGTTCCTATAAATCCTTTATAATTATCTCCTGAAGAATTTGACCAAAGCCCCTGAATGGTTCCCATTGGAGTATCTCGTTCCAAATAATTTGGATAACATGGAAGGAGTTCATTGTCTTTTCTGTACCAGCCTGGTGTTGTACCATCGGTTCCATCTTTGTACACACAGAATTTATTTCCAACAATACGAGGATCCTTAAAATAGCTCATTCCACTATCTGTGGTAAATTCCTCACAACCCATAAGTCCTTCACTACAAAGTGCATCTGTGAAAAGCTCTGGTTTCATAACCACATACATTGGATTGAAACTGAATGATGCATCTACTGTTTCATCCTGACCAACTTGTATTTGTTGAGCCACCTCAGTACAACCAACCGCACTTTCTTTACAAGAAACAGATGGAGTATATGTTAAATATAATGCCTGACTGTCTTCAGGAAGTACCACAGTGGATTCATCAATAAATAGGCTACTTTGTAAACTATTTCCTTCATCATCTTTGATTTCTAAAGTATCAGTAATGACATATGCTTTTGGAAGAATCATTTCACCGGTAATGTAACAAGAATTTTGAGTTGGAAGGACTTCACAACTAAAATTTTCTTCTTCAATCTTTACAGTACAAACATTCGTTCCAGCTTCTCTACCAGCTTGTACACATTTTGCATTAAATACTTTTCTTAAATTATCTCCTGCATCAAAATCATTTCCACTTCCTGTAGAAGATTCTGTATCATACACCTTCGTACAACCAACCGCATCCATACGACAAATATTCTCAAAGCCTGTTGCTGGACGATCCTTACCTAGACTATTGGTATAGAGACGACAACCAAGTGCTGATCCAGGAAGACCATCTTCTGGCTGATTATCACAAACAAGTGGAATATCATCAGTAAGACGAACAGCATCCGAATTTACTTTCTTCAAATAGAGTTTTCCACTTTGAGGTTTTACGGATAAATAATCAAGATAATACGCTCCATTTCCACCTGTTCTCTCAAAAACCACTTGTGTATCTGCCGTCATATCTCCACCAAAAAGAGCCGGACCGATTTCATAATATTGCCAGTTATTTCCAACAGAAAGAGATTGCCCTTCTGGAGTAAATCTTCCAACAATTTCATTTCCTTGTCTGAAATACACTTGTAAAGATTGATTATTTCCACGGATCCAGAACTCAATCTTATAGGTTACTCCACTCTTTTCTGTCAAAAGTGTATTTCCTGGAAGTGTATAGAACAACTCAGAAGTACTTGCTTCCAAAGAATGGAAACCAACATTGTTTGCTTCTGCCACAATACGGAAATCACCATTCCGTACTCCCCAACCACTCAATACTTGATTCAAAGCTTCTTCATTTTCTTCATATGGTTCAAAATCTGTTTGGTAAAGAGGTGCACTTTGATTATTTCCCAAATTTCCTACAAATTCACGACAAGTGACTGCCTGTGCAGAACATTCACGAGAATTATTTCCATCAAGTATTGTCTGATACACACAAACTCCGTTCACATACTCACCGCCACCAGTACATCTCTGACATACCATGTCACCTTCTGAAGACTGTGCATAATAACCACCACGATCAGAACACATTCCTTCATTTTGTATATAGGTATCAACAAAAAGTTCTGACTCTGTTTTTCTCATTCTTTGACAGAATTCCGAAACCACCACTGTATTATTTATAAGTCTATAAAATTTATTTCCTGCATCGTCAAAAAATTCTTTACAATTTTCATCAGCTATTACTACTCCTGGAGCAGGATTTTGTACTCCATTGAGACGATTTATATAGGCATCAGCATTACACACTGCCACATAATTATTTAAACCAACAACACTATCATCATCATACGCTGGTGAACCAACAGGAAAATTGCTAAGATCAAAATTTAAACCATCCTGAATTGCACCCATGTAAGCACTTACCTCTTCATCAATCACGAGAAGCTTATGTGTACGGATAACATACCCATCACTTGCAGAACCTTCCCATGTGTAAAATGTTCCCTCATTACTATTATTCACAGCAGGCTTCTCACAATATCTCATGAAGCTCAAGTTCACAACTTGTTCACCACCAGCATCAAGGGATTCAATATTGGTAAATTGATCACAACCAACCTCACTTGCCTGACAAGCTTCTCCATTTTTAGGAATAATATATGTTGGGAACTTTTCTGATTCAAATTTCGTTGCCATTTGCTTGTATGTATCATATCCAATACACTTTGAATCACAACTATTTATACCAATAATACCAGGAACAGAAGGACCTCCATCTTTTGGTGTATAGAGTTCACAATCCAATTCTTCTTCTAAACAGACTTTAGAATATTGATCACAAGCAGGATTATCTGGGAGTTTATTCAAGATATCCACATTTGTTGCTGGCCAATCAATTTGTGGAGTATCCCTCTCAATATCATAACAACCAAGATAATCTGGAGCACGTTTTATAAATATTTTTTCTGAAGTATTGTTTGCATTCAAATACATTGCGGTACAACCAGCATCAGCGCTTGAACAAATTGCATTATTCACATTTGGATTCAAAAATACGACTTGATTTCTTCCATACTGCTTCAACAATTTACTTGCATTTTCTTTTGCCTCAACACTGGTAATCCAATTTCCGTCTACATCCTTTTCTGTGCTATAAGCAAGACATCCTACACTCGCAGAATTACACTCACCAAAATCTAATGTTCGTGAAAGATAGGAAGCCACACTTCCATCATTTCCTCTATACGTTACACAGGTCGCATACTGTGGAGCACAACTCTGACCAGGTACTTTCCAAATATTTTTTTCTTCAAGACAATATCCATATGCAGAATCTGTTTTACAACTTCCGTCTGGATTTTCTTCAATACAGGTTGAAACATCAAAACATTCTTCATTACGAATAGACAATCCCTCACCAGCGAGCTGTGGTCCCCAACCAAGAGATTCACAACGTGAGGTTGGAGCCTTCAATACCCAATTTGGATTAATAAGATGACAATAACGATATTGAAGTTGATTCAAATCATTCTCAGTCATGATTGGGTCTCCATTTGCATCTTTTTCAAGATTTCCATTTGCATCTCGTACAAATGGACAATTTTCATAATTCGCCATAACCTCATTCAAGGTTGGTGGATTATCCGGATCAGCACGAAGAGTGGCTATTTCAAAACCAAGAGGAAGTATTCTTTGTCTTCGAAGTTTTTGTACATTTGAATAACAAAATCCAAGTTTGTAACATTCTTCAATATTTTGATGATCTGTTTCACGAAGCGGAGAAATAAGAGGCTTCGTACCATCAATAAGACCATTATTCACTGCCTCCCCAAGTGTCATAGCCTCTCCAGTTCTTTCATACTGACGAACCGCATCAGCGAAACCATCATCCATCACACAATTATTTAAATTCGGATTATCTGTACATACCTGAAATTCGTCAAGAATATCTATTTTCCTTTCCTGTATAACACTCGCTGCACGCAAAAATGCAAATTCTCTTTCTGCTCGTTCTCTATTATCTCCAAAACGAATATCCATATCAAAAGAGAATGCAGAACCTCGTCCGGTATCTGGCAACAAACCTTTGGTAAATAATTTTTTTAACATTTCTTGTGCAAGTGTATTTAAAAATACAGAAGCTGCCATAGGAAATATTTCTCCTGCATCAGCAGCGTAAAGAGCAGTAATTTGTGCTTCTGTTGACTCCCCTCGTGCACTTGCTGTTAACTGTTTTTTTGCATCTTCTGCCACCATGGAAGAAGGTGTCAATATTTTACCTGAGATCAAACTCTTCACAGATTTAAAACCATCTCCAGCAAGACGCTCAAGTGCATTTGTCTCACGAGCTATGAGTTTATTTTGATCCAAAGTAGCCATAGCCTGTGTTGCAATACCAAAATCTGTATCTGTAATTTTAATAGCATTTGCAAAGTAGGCATCCATATCTTTGCTATTCATTCCATACTTCTTCTCAAAATTTTCTTTTGTCCAACCATTACGCAATTGTTGCCAGGTACATCTTCCTGGCTCAGCAGGTCCCATATATGCACTACGGAGTCCAATTTGCAAAGCAATCCGAACATTTAAATCTGGGATAGAACATAAATTCAAACCAAATTCTTTTCCAAGATCCTCAATTCCTTCGGCCACAGTGTCTAAAGCAGCTGTCTGTAGATAGTCACCAAAACTATCCTGATAAGCCAAAGGGCTTTTTCCTTTTCCACCAGCAGAAACATACATAGCTGTATTATATGCCAAATCTCGTACATAACCGGACATAGCACGCACCAAAACCTTCAAACCACTGGCATACAGTGCTTGAGTGAAAGTATATTGAACATCCTGTCCCTGAAAATACTCTAATAAACCAAGATCCTGAACCTTCATACTTGCTGAGCCTGCAGCAGCCCCAGCAATTACTTGTTGAGCAATCGCATTCGCTGGTTGTACAAAAGCAAAGAGGGATACAAATTGTGCTCCCAAAAAAAGAGCTATGGAAAAAAAGGCAAAGAGTTTTCGTGATTTTGGTATTCTCATAAATCTCTAAATAAGGCAAATAAAGGATGTTTTTATGTATTAGTGTCAGATGATACTTCTTCCGTAGAAGAAGTCATAGATGAAGGGAGTTCCCCAACTTCTTTTTGGTAATACTCTCTTGCGAATTGCATAAGAGTTTCATCATCAATTTGTGAAAGGGTTTGTTCATCCATTTGCCCAGAAGCAAGAATTGCTTTTCGTATTTCGTCAGGATTGTCCAAGAATAAATAAATGTCTCCTTTTGTCACCTGATCGACAGATTCTCCTTCTGCTACCCCTAAAACATCCAGTGGATTAAACACATTTCCACTAATCGTATCTATTGTATTTTCGAGACTTGATGAGGTCATAATCATTCCCTCAACTTCTATACATTCCTCTCCCTCTGCACACAGAGGATCAGTTCCTGCATCGATTTCTGCTTTATCACCAATTCCATCACTATCAGAATCTGGGAGATAAGGACTGGTATAATAAAAATTTAATTCATCATAATCATTAATACCATCAACATCCGTGTCAGTTGTTTGCAATCGAATCTGTTCATCCATTTCATTTAACATATCACTGGTTTCTTCAACATCGGTCGTGATTGTAAATGGACTAAAAATATTTTTTTGCATTTGTAAAAAAATTACCCCGAGAATGAGCAACGCAAAAATAAACAGAAAAATGAATCCTGTTTTTTGTGAACTCGTGAAGGGAGAAGATATATCCGATGAACCTGATTTTTGTTCATCTGGAGATTCCTTAACTTCCCACGGAGCAATATCTGTATAAGGATTTTGTTCCATACATTACAATGTACATACATTATACCAAAAAATAAAACAGCACACAATTTTGTGTGCCGTGGATAGATTTCAAAACACTATTTTTTCCGAAATAAAACAGAAAATATACCACCCAGTAATCCAAAAAACAAATCTCCCATAGTATCTTTGAGTCCTGCCTGAAATTGAGTTGGAAAAATAACATCCCATATATATTCATAAAATTCCCAGAGAACAGCAATCGTACCAACAAAACAAACAATGATAATCCAGGACAAAACAAACTGTTTTACCTTAATATATTTTTTCTTTTCTAACACCTGAAGCCCTCGCCAACCAGATATTCCAATAAACAATCCTCCAAGGAAATGCATGGGGATATCGAAGAACGGAAAAAGGTTATAAATATGGAAACCTACATCCACAATGAGATTAAAAATAAATAAGAGAATTGGGAGGAAAAATATCCTCAATAACTCACGAAAAATGTGCATATATTATGAATAAATTAAAGTGACAAAATCTTTCCAATTTTCTACACTCAATTCCTCTGCTCGAACACGTTCATTGTTCATAACTTTTTTCAAGGCATCTTTTACTTTTTCTTCCTGAATACCAAGAGTATTCGCAACATTTTTTGCAAGCTGTTTTCTTTTATTCGCAAAACCTGCATGAACAACCGCAAAAAAACGGGCATCTTCTTTTGTATTTTTTTGCATTTTTTCAATGGCAACCACCGCAGAATCTACTTTTGGAGAAGGCCAAAAATTCCCCCGAGAAACTTTGGTTACAATACGAGGAGTACCATAATATTGCACAGATACTGACAAAAGACTCATATCTCCAGGTTTTGCACACATTCTCTCAGCCACTTCTTTTTGCACCATAATCACAATTCTTTCTGGTTTATTGTGGAGTTCCAAAAGAGTACGAAGCACAAAACTGGTAATTTGATATGGTAAATTGGCACATACTTTATATGTTCCCAATTCTTTTGCCTTTTCTTCAATATGGGTCAAAACATTCCCCCAAATAATATGAACATTGGTGTATTGTTTTTGTTTTTCTTGCCAATAGGCATCAAGTTTCTTTTCTATTTCAAAAGCATAAACCTCTTTTGCCTTCTCTGCTAAGAGAAAGGTCAACACTCCAAAACCTGGTCCAATTTCTACGACAGTATCTGTTTTTTCTATCTCTCCTGCTTCTACCATTTCTAATACTGGTTTATCTGTTATGAGATAATTTTGTCCATATTTTTTTGAAGGAGAAAGATCATACTTCTGACAAAGCTCCTTCAAAATACTTGGCTTTAAAAAATTTTCCATATTTATTCTTCAAGCTTTAAACCAGCAGTACTATACCTATTTGAGGCATTCCAGAGCAACCACCCTGCATTTGGATACTTTTCCACCATATCTATTTGTGCGCGGATATTCGTTGCTCCATAGTCTGCGCCCATGTTAAATGCCTGTAACCAAGGTCGAACCATGGCACGCTTATTCTCAAAATACGGAGTCCCCTTTTTCATTCCATTGTCTATTACAATTCCAGGGTTTGCTGCAGGATTATCCAAATTGAGATGTCCACTTGGATAATGTGATGGATACATCATCGGACAAATATAATCCACAAAATCTACGGCATCCTCGAGTCTTTGTCCAATACTCATTCCGTCATGACGCTCCATAACAAAACCAAACATATCCAAAGAAATATATGCGGGGAGTGAAGATAATTCATCACTCAAATATGAAAAAAATTCTCTCATGACTTCATACCGTGGTTTATCCCCATTTGTATAGGCAATGGCAGAAAGGTTTCCATCCGAAGGAAAACGGATATAGTCAAAATTTACTTCATCAAATCCAAATCCAATAGCCTCTTTTGCAATTTGCACATTATATTCCCAAACATTTTTGTTCGTTGCATCTACCCATGCCAAACCTTTGTGATCATACCACAATCCCCCATATTTACTTTTAAATGCAAATTCTGGTTTACTTCTTGCCAGAATTGGATCCTGAAATACCGTTTGTCTTGCAATAACATAAATATCTTCTCTATGAAATCTCTCAATAACATCCTTAATTTTTCCATCAAAACGATCATCCTCAAGTCCAAGTTCATTCACAAGAGGAATTTGACTATCGTAAAGAACAAGACCCGTATAATCTTTAATATCTATCACAACAGCGTTCAATTCTGTTTTATGAATAAGATCAATAATATTACCTACTGTTTTTTCTGAGGCGGCGGAATTTGCTGTTAAGTATATTCCCTTTATTACGTGCTTATCTGACTTTTCTCTTACCATGAGTGCATTTACTTCTGTGGAAAGGAAAGAGAGTGACAGCTGTTCTGCTTTTGTTTTTTGATATTGAGAATACACCCAATTAATGGTAAAAATACCAAAAAGAATAACAATAAGAAAATACGTCCGATGACGTAGATTCTGTTGCATATTCTTCTCAAACTTAATTTGAAAAAAATTTTCTTCCATAATTGACAATTCTCATTAAAAATGATATCTTGGAGACCTTATACTATTAAACCAAAAATTTATGCAAAAAGCAATAAAAGGAGACAAAGTAAGGGTTCACTATACGGGAACTCTTGATAATGGAACTGTTTTTGACTCTTCAAAAAATAGAGAACCTCTTGAATTTACTGTCGGAGCAGGAATGGTGATCCCTGGTTTTGATACTGCCGTACAAGAACTTTCTGTTGGAGAAAGTACAACCGTGCATATTGAACCAAAAGATGCATATGGGGAAAAACGTGAAGATATGATCATTAAAGTACCAAAAACTGACCTTCCTCCACATATCCAGGCAGAAGTTGGAATAAAACTTCAAGCACCTATGGAAAATGGCCAGGTAGCAGTACTTACCATAACAGAAGTAACCGATACAGATATTACCCTTGATGCCAATCATGAACTCGCTGGAAAAGCCCTGAACTTTGAAATCGAACTTGTAGAAATTCTCTAAAACAAAAAAGAAAAAAAGGGCTGTATCAACAGTTCCTTTTTATTCAAAAAAATGGTATACTCTACCTGTAACAATAAATTATCCCTCTATGGAAAATGCAACAAAAATTCCAAAGAAAAAACCTTTTTGGAAACGTTTTTGGTTTTATGCCGCACTCGTTTTATTTTTTATTATTTCAAGCATTGCTTTTGCAAAATATCGAGAGTCTAAAAAACCTCTCCAATATGAAACCGCAAAAGTAGAAAAAGGCACACTCGTTCAAACTGTGGATGCCACTGGAAATGTGAATTCTGCGAATGAACTTGACCTTCGTTTTGAAATGAATGGGACAATAAAAGCCATATATAAGAACACGAATGCACAAGTAAAAAAAGGAGATGTCATAGCAGAACTCTCGGCTGGCGATCTTGAGGCTTCAGTTGCCAGAGCATCTGCACAGGTCACAAAAGCAAAAGCTGATTTAAACAAACAAATTGCAGGAGATACTACAGCATATTTGAGTGGACTTGAAGCGCAACTCGCAAAAGCAAAAGCTGATCTTTCACAAATTGAAGCAACGAATTCTAAAGTCGTGAGCAATGCTGAATCTGATCTCAAAAATGCAGAAAATAATTTAAAACTCTCAGAAGGTGGCGAACAAAGCCAAATTGTCCAAGATGCCTATCAAGATTTAAAATCACTTCTTTTTACTATACAAGATGGAATTTCCAGTGGGCTTACAGAAGCAGATAATATCCTCGGCATGGATAACAAACTGGTGAATGATGAATTTGAGACATACCTTGGAATTTCTAATGTACAAACAAAAAGTATTGCAGAAAATAGATATTATACTGCAAAGAATGCAAAAAACTCTTTGGATACATCCATTGGAAATCTCACAACAAACAACACTCTCGACACGACAGCAAATCAAGCAAGTAGCGCTCTTTTGAGTATGAAAGATTTACTCATAGCTGTATCAAATCTTCTTGATTCTACTCTTCCTGTGGGAAACTTGAGTATCACTGAACTTTCTACTTACAAAACAGATATACAAACAGAAAGAACAAATATTTCTACACAATATACAAATCTCATTAACCAAATACAAGCAGTGAGTACAGCAAAAAACAGTTATACTACCTACAAAATTGCATATGATAAGGCACTGCTTGAACTGACCAATATACAAAGAAAAACAGACGCTGATAAACTTGCCTATGAGGCTCTCGTAAGACAAGCCGAGGCAAATTATAATGATGCAAAAAATCCTCCTCGCGAAGTTGATCTTGCGACCTATCGTG
Organism: Candidatus Magasanikiibacteriota bacterium; assembly: GCA_043800545.1. Classification (GTDB taxonomy): domain Bacteria; phylum Patescibacteriota; class Patescibacteriia; order Magasanikbacterales; family UBA922; genus 1-14-0-20-39-34. The sequence goes on from JAZDMW010000065.1 coordinate 13,460, forward strand.
CAATGCTTCTTTCTGCCCAGGCAGATCTCCAACAAGCTATTTCCAATAGAAATAAAGCAAAACTTACTGCACCAACAGACGGTGTGATTGGAAAAATGGAAAGAAAAATTGGAGAATATGTCAGTAGTCAAGATATTGTTGCAAAACTTTTGAGTCCACATTTTGAAGTCAAAGTAGATATTCCAGAAACCGATATTATTAAAATCACCCTTGGCGATACAGTAACCGTAACTCTGGATGCTTTTGGTGAAGATGTGAAATTTGAGGCAAAAGTAGATGAGATAGAAAAAGGTGAAACTATTATACAAGATGTTGTTTACTACACAGTCACGGTGACTCTCACTGATACGAAAGAATATGAAATACTAAACGGTATGACTGCTGATGCTATATTTTACACAGCCAAAAAAGAAAATGTTCTTTTCATACCTCAACGAGTTGTACGCTCTGAAGGGACGAATAAATATGTTCGTGTTCTCGAAAACAATATATCAAAAGATATCCCCGTTACATTAGGTCTCCGAGGTGATGGTGGAATGGTTGAAATTCTTTCAGGTCTTACTGAAGGACAAGATGTCATTATCCGACAAATTGAAGAAAAATAGTATGACAAAAAAAACACCCCTCATACAAGTAAAAAACATTACAAAAGACTTCGTCAATGATGAAGTTGTTACCAAAGTATTGAACGGTGTGAGTTTTGATATTGAACAAGGTGAATTCGTAGCAATTATGGGTCCAAGTGGATCTGGAAAATCTACTCTCATGCATATTCTTGGATTTCTTGATACTCCAACCAGTGGAGAAATACTTTTCGATGGTAATGATGTAAGTCAGCTCGATGAAGACCAACTTGCAGAGATGCGCAGTATGAAAATTGGTTTTGTGTTTCAAGCATTCAACCTTCTTCCTCGCACCACAGTATTAGATAATGTAATGCTTCCACTTCTCTATGTAAAAATGAAGGAAGAAGATCGTATCAAACAAGCAAAATCTGCTATTGATGCTGTTGGGCTCTCACACAGACTGAGTAACCTTTCCAATCAACTCTCAGGTGGAGAAAAACAGCGTGTAGCGATTGCTCGAGCACTTGTCAATAATCCATCTATTATTTTTGCTGATGAACCTACTGGTAATTTGGACTCCAAATCTGGACTCCAAATCATGCAACTTCTTCAAGACCTCAATATCATGGAAAAACATACTATTATTCTTGTTACCCATGAAAAATACACAGCCGAACATGCTGAACGCATAATACAAATCAGAGACGGTCTTATTGTTTCTGATAAAAAAGTTGATTCTCGTGTTATTGCGAATAATGAGAAAGAATTGAGAAAATAATTTTTGAGAGAAAAAGGATCTATGCGTTTGAAAGATAATTTCAAAACTACTCTTAAAATTATAAACCAAAATAGAATTCGGTCTTTTTTAACCATGCTCGGAAGTATTATTGGTATTGCTGGAGTAATTGTTATTATTTCCGCAGGAACAGGAGCACAGAGTGTCATAATAAATCAAGTAAAAAGCCAAGGGTCAAACCTCATTAGTATATTTCCTGGAAATACAGAAGAAGAGGGTCCTCCAGCATCAGTGTTTGGAATCGTCATTACCACTCTCACCTATGATGATATCTATGCACTCAAAGACAATCCACGTCTTCCCTATGTAGAGAATGTTTCTCCTTATGTACAAGGAACTGACCGTGTTACTTGGGAAGGGCATGAAGCCGATGCCACATTCGTTGGAGTGTCTCATGACCTATTAGATATTGAGAGTACCAACGTAAAGTCAGGACAATTTTTTACAGAAGATGATGAACGCTCTCTTCAAAGAGTGGCTGTCATTGGTTCTGATGTAAAAAAAGATCTCTTTGGAGATGATAATCCTGTTGGAAAAAGAATAAAAATTGGAAAACACAACTTTCTTGTTGTTGGCGAAATGACTGAACGAGGAACCAGTGGATTTACGAACCAGGACAAACAAATATATGTACCAGTTACTACTGCACAAAAATTACTGCTTGGTATTAACCATGTCAGTTTTGCAAGAATAAAAGTCACAGATGAAACTCATATACAAAAAACAATGGATGAAATAAAAGAAATCCTTCGAGAACGACATGACATTAACATAGGAGAACCTGTAGACTTTGATGTACGAAGTCAAACCGATGCACTTGATGCACTCTTGTCTATTACTGATGCGATAAAATTTTTCTTAACAGCAATCGCTGGAATTTCTCTTATTGTGGGAGGAATTGGAATTATGAACATTATGCTCGTTGCTGTACAAGAACGTATTCGTGAAATTGGCCTTCGCAAAGCTGTTGGGGCAAAAAGATACCAAATTATTCTTCAATTTCTTCTTGAGACTATTTTTATTACTATCTTAGCAGGTATTATCGGTATTGCACTTGGTGTTGGTGTGTCATTTGGAGTTGCACAAATAGCCCAATATCTTGGTTTTGATTGGAATTTTTCTGTTCCTCTCTACTCTGTTATTTTAAGTACCGGAGTCTCTGGACTCATTGGACTCATTTTTGGATTTATTCCTGCACAAAAAGCAGGAAAATTGAACCCAATAGAAGCACTTCAATACGAATAATATGCTGAAAGACATTGCAAAAATTTCTGTACACGCAATACTCAAACAAAAATTACGAGCAACTCTTACGATTCTCGCTATGAGTATTGGTATTTCTGCAGTTATTCTTGTATTTTCTGCTGGGCATGGTCTCCGGGTTTTTATTAATGGCGAACTTGATGTTTTTGGAGCTGATGCAATAGAAATAGAAGTGAAAGTACCAAATGTTGGAAAAACTTCAAGTGAAAATGCTCAAGGATTGGCACAAGGTATTACCATTACCACCCTCAAAGAGAGAGACATCATAGAAATACGAAAACATCCAAATATTGAATACATATATGGCGCTGTGATGGCGCAAGAAGCTGTGGGATATTCTAATATCATCAAAAAAATAATGCTCATGGGTACAGGATTTGAGGCACCTCTTGTGAATAATTACGATATTTACAAAGGACGCTATTTTTCTGAGGATGAAGAAAAAGCATCAGAACAAGTTGCCGTACTTGGATATAAAACAAGTCAAGACTTGTTTGGAGATGACAATCCAATTGGAAAAAATATTAAAATAGGTGGAAAGAAATTTCAAGTTATTGGTGTGATGCAAGAAATTGGTTCTGCTTTAATTTTTGATATGGACAGAATAATATATATTCCTGTCACGACCCTTCAAAAAAGATTACTCGGAACAGACTATCTTTCTTTTGCTGTAGCAAAAATGAGAGATACAACCATTGCAAAACAAACACAAGAAGAACTTACAGAAATTATGAGAACACAACATGAAATTACAGACCCAAACAAAGACGACTTTGCCGTCAATACAATGGATGAGGCAGAAGATATGCTCGGAAGCATCATAGATAGCATAACAGTGCTTCTCGTGGCCCTGGTGTGCATCTCACTCATTGTAGGAGGTGTTGGTATAATGAACATCATGTATGTCTCTGTTGCAGAAAGAACATTTGAAATTGGACTTCGCAAATCTCTTGGTGCAAAACAAAAAGATATTCTCATACAATTCCTTTTAGAGGCCGTGTTTATTACCCTCGGAGGTGGAATTGCTGGTGTGATTATTGGAGCAATTCTCGCATATATTCTGTATGTGGTAGCTCTGGCATGTAATTTTAGCTGGAGTTATTCTGTATCTCTCCAATCCATATTTATCGCCGTCAGTTTCTCTATTATGGTTGGTCTTCTCTTCGGTATTTACCCAGCAAAAAAAGCTTCAGCTCTTAATCCTATTGAAGCATTAAGAAAACAACAATAACTCATTGTACATTATATATATGTCATATAATCCAGAAAATAATATACGGGAAAGATTAGAAGCACTTTCAGAAGAAGTTCGTGAAAAGGGTGGCCTTGCAGATGTGCTTGAACCAGAAGATGAACAAACCAGTGAAGAACAAGAAGACGCTCAAATCATAGAAACCTTTTTAGAAAATGGCTGGCTCCTTACGTCAAAAAGTCAATTGGATTCTTGGGCAAAAAAAGGAACGAGTTTTATCGGTGTCGACTATGCACTTTTTGCAGAAGTACTACCTCATTCAGATACAAATGATATCTTCTATTTTTACAAAACAATCAAAAGAGGAGGAAAAATAGAAAACCTCCCAGACACAACCAATCTCCAAATGGATGCAAAATTGAGGGTATACCGAGTAGAAAGAAAAACACAAGAAGATGTAGACAAAGCAGTCCGTGAAAAAATATTCGCAGGTGGAAAAATCCCGAGAGGCTCTGATCAAGAGATACTCGCGCCAACACATCTGACAGAAATGGTATTTGAGAATGGTGAGTGGGTTGCGATGCCATTCACAGATCTTGAAGAAGGTGAAATTGATGAAGCGCTTGGAAAATTAACCCCTACAAAAGGAGATACTGCACCAGATTTTGTTCCACTGTCATCTCCACCTAAATTTACATCACCAAAAAATAAACCAGATTTTGACCCTTTTGCAGATACTCATTTACAAGACCCCTCTTGATTTTTCTCTCCATTTCCGCTACTATGTGGAGCATATGAAAAAGAAACACATAGAAATCATGTCCCCTGCTGGTTCTTGGGAATCCCTCAGAGCCGCACTGAAAGCTGGATCAAATTCAGTATATTTTGGTATTGAAGGACTCAACATGCGCTCTCGTGGGGCAAAAAACTTCACCCTTGAAGAGCTTCTGGAAATCGTTTCCTTGTGTAAAAAACACAATTGCAAAACATATTTGACCCTAAACACAATCATGTATAATAGTGATCTCAAAAGAATGCGAGATATTATTGATACAGCAAAAAAAAGTGGTATTACGGCTATTATTGCGAGTGACATTTCTGCAATTCAGTATGCCAATGAACAAGGAGTGGAAGTACATATTTCTACACAGTCCAATGTCTCAAATATTGAGGCAGTAAAATTTTATGCTCATTTTGCAGATGTTATTGTCCTTGCACGCGAACTTACCCTTCCACAAATTAAAGATATTTGCGAAACAATACAAAAAGAAAAAATAAAAGGACCAAAAGGCAACCTGATTGAAATTGAAATTTTTGCCCATGGAGCTCTTTGTGTAGCAATATCTGGCAAGTGCTATATGAGCCTTGCACAAGAGAATGCATCTGCAAATCGTGGAATGTGTCTTCAAATGTGTAGACGTTCATATAAAGTTACGGATGAAGAAACCGGAAATGAATTTGTGATAGATAATAACTATATCATGTCTCCAAAAGATCTCTGTACCATCCGATTCATAGATAAAATCCTTGATGCAGGCGTAACCATCCTCAAACTCGAGGGACGTGGACGTTCACCAGATTATGTATACACGGTTACAAAAGTATATAGAGAAGCAGCAAATGCATACCTAGAAAAAACCATTACAAAAGAAAAACTCGAACAATGGGAAAAGGAACTGGAAAGTGTGTTCAACCGCGGATTCTGGCACGGTGGATACTATCTTGGGAAAAAACTGGGAGAATGGTCTGGTACATATGGTTCACAGGCAACCACACAAAAAATTCATTTGGGAAGAGCAACAAAATACTTTGTTCAAGCAAAGGTAGGAGAATTCATGATAGAAACCGGAGAGCTTCATGAAGGAGATATGGTCATGATTACTGGAAAGACAACTGGATTCCTCCAGGTAAAAATAGAAGGACTTCGTGTGGATGGAGAACCTGCAGACAAAGCACAAAAAGGAGATCTCATTACATTTACAGTTCCAGAGAGAATCAGGAAACATGATCAACTTTCACTTATTCAAAATAAAATTGAAGAATAACTCTATGACAAAAATTATTTACAGAAGAAATAAATGTATTGGATGCACGACTTGTTCTGTCTATGATCCAAATCACTTTGAGATGTCCAATGACACAGGGAAAGCCGAACTAAAAAATTCTACCTGTGACAATGAAACATGTACAGCAGACATACAGGACGGGCAGGAAACAGCAAAATTAGCAGAAGAAAATTGTCCAACCACAGCAATAGAAGTAAAAGAATAACTAAAAAAAAGCCAACAGGCTTTTTTTCTTTCTCTAAAATGACAAAATTAATTTTCATCTACTACCAATTCACCTTGGCGAAGAACTTGCACTTGTCCGTTTAAAACACGGACAATCGTCGAAGGATTCCTTTGTGGTAAATTCCCAGCATCAATTACAATATCTGGCTTCATTTCTGTATTTGCATACATATCTAAAACTGTTTGAATATCATAAGGGCTCTCCATACGAGCAATATTCGCTGAAGTGGACACAAATGGCTTTCCAAGCGCTTCAACGATATCATGGGCAAGCGGATGACTCGTCACACGAAATGCCAATGTACCATCATCCCCTACAACTCCTTTTGGAAATCCATCAACCAAAGCTTCAGAAACAACCGTAAGCGGTCCTGGCCAATATCTTTCTGCTAACTCTTCAAGCTTTGAAGTCCAGACCACATATTCTTTGGCCATAGCAATATCTGACATGAGAACAAGAACTGTTTTTTCTTGTTGTCTTTGTTTTATCTGGAAAAGCCTTTCTACAGCTTCAGGATTTGTTGCATCACAACCAAGACCATAACAGGTCTCTGTTGGATAGACAATGACTGCACCATTGTTTAATTCTTGAATGAGTTCAGAAATATGAACTTGTTGTTCAGGTATAAGTTTCATATAATTATTTTTCCTCCACAGTCTTCCCTGTTTTTTTAAATCGAAGATAACTCTCCATGAATGGGAGAAGGTCCCCATTTAAAACGGCTTCAGGATCAGAAGACTCATAACGTGTTCGAACATCTTTCACCATTTTGTATGGGTGAAGAACATAAGAACGTATTTGATTCCCCCACTCTGCGCTTTTATACTCTCCTTTTATTTTCTGCAATTCTCGTTCTTCTTCCTCTTCTTTTATCTTTAACAACTTAGAATACAAAACTTTCATAGCAAATTCTTTGTTTTGTTGCTGAGAACGTTCATTTTGACATTGTGCACTTAAACCAGTTGGAAGATGAACAAGCCGAACCGCAGAATACGTGGTATTCACACTTTGTCCACCATGACCTCCTGCACAGAAAGTATCTATACGAAGTTCCTTTGGATCTATTTGAAATTCTTCACTTGCTTCAATTTCTGGTGTTACCTCTACCCCTGCAAATGACGTATGTCGCATAGACTCAGCATCAAAAGGAGAAATACGAACAAGACGATGTGTTCCATGTTCCCCTTGAAGGTATCCATACGCTTTCGCACCCTGAATTAAAACCGTAGCAGATTTTATTCCGGCTTCACTTCCACGACTTTCATCGAGAAGTGTTACCTTCCATCCCATATTTTCTGCAAAACGCATATACATACG
>JAZDMW010000038.1:0-9543 GCA_043800545.1 Candidatus Magasanikiibacteriota bacterium
CAAAAATAATAATTCATTTTATTGTCTGTCACAATTATGAACACACTTGATATTGCTCTTCTCGTCATAACAGCTCTTTTCATGGGAATCGGGTTTTGGAGAGGATTTCTCTATAGTATTGTATCGTTTATTGGTATGATACTTGGTATATTTCTCGCAAGTAGGTATTATGGTCCTGTTTCAGACTGGCTTGTTGCTCATTTTGAATGGGCTGAGAATCTTTCTCGTGTAGTGGTGTTTATTGTTGCATTTCTTCTTATTAATCAAGTAGTTGCCATATTATTTTGGGTTTTGAAGAAACTTTCTCGTTGGTTTAATCAAATTCCATTTCTCGGTTTCATGAATAGAATTTTTGGTGGAGTGTTTGGATTCCTTCAGGCAGTTTTGGTAATTGGTTTTTCTTTGTATTTTATAGAAAGATTTCCACTTGGAGATAATTTTATGCAAACGCTTGCAAGTTCTACTCTTGCACCGTATACCACAAAAGTAGCTACATATCTCCTTCCATTATTGCCAGATGCTATTAAGGCTGCAAAGACAACCGTAGATTATGCTCAAGATACAATTATAAAAATGTAAATATGATTATTGATTCACATTGTCATCTTCAGTTCAAAGCGTATGACAACGATAGGGAGGAAGTAATACAAAAGTGCCTTGAAAAAGGCATGCTTTTAAATATTGTTGGAACTCAAAATGATACGAGTAAAGAAGCCGTTGAATTGGCTTTGAAATACGATAATTTTTATGCAACCATTGGGATCCATCCGATTCAGCATTCAAAAGTTGAGGTTAAAGAAGAAGGGGATTCATTTGTCTCACGTGAGGAACAATTTAATGAATCTTTTTTTGATGAACTCGTACAATCTGGAAAAGTTATTGGAATTGGGGAAACCGGATTAGATGCATTCCATATTCCAGATGGAAAATTGGGAAAAGAAGCTTTTGAAAAACAGAAAACATTATTTTTGCAACATTTGCACTTTGCAGAAAAACATAATTTGCCTTTGGTGATTCATGTTCGTGATGCGCATACAGAAATGATTGAACTCCTCAAGAGCGTAAAACAACCAATCAAAGGAGTCCTCCATTGTTTTACTGGAAATACAGAACAAGCAAAAGCGTACCTTGATTTGGGTTTATACATTGGACTTGGTGGAGTAGTCACTTTTCCTCCAAAAAAATTAGATCCAGAGCCTCAGGAGGAATTGTTTAAAGCAATAGATATGATTCCTCTTGATAAAATACTAACGGAGACTGATGCCCCATATCTTGCCCCACAAGCATATCGTGGAGAACGGTGTGAACCATGGATGACAGAAGAAGTGGTAAAATTTATTGCAAAAAGAAGGAAAATGGGTGAAAGTGAATTGGAGGGGGTAATAGAACAGAATTTTAGGAAATTATTTCATGTATAATACTATGGAAGATAAAGAGCTCTATCAACAAAAATTGGGAGAATATAAAAAAAGCTGGAGAGAAATTCGTACATTGGAGAGAAAGGGAGATGTCTCCCTGGAGTATATCCATGTTCTCGATCAAGAAAGAGATGCTATTCATAAAGAATTACGGGTTATCGCTCCGAGAATTGGTAAAAATGAAGGAGACGTTGATTTAGATATTTTGGCCAATGAAGAAAATTTACGAGAATATGGTTTACCAGAATTTAGCATTAAAAGAATATCTGATTATAATAAATCAAATTCAATTAATTTTAATAGTGGTATCTCCGTTGAATTTACTGATAAAGATGGAAAAAAACATTTAGGGAGTGAACTTTCTGGTGTTGATGTATTCATTGCTTTTGGTGTTCAACCTACTTGGCATTTGTTTGATCATCAAAGTTTTTTTCAGAAATTTCCTGATGATCTTGAGAGAAGAAGACGTGCAAAAACAATAGCGGATGGATTTTCTGATGTTCTTGAATTAGAGATTTATGATCAAGAATCATTTCACAGAGGAATGAATTTTTTTGGTATTGCTATACCAAACGACAAATTTGAAAAGGTATTAGCATTCATGCGTGAAAATCGGAAAGAAATATCTATTGATGAAAGGTATTTTGATCGCACAAGACTTGATGAGGATTTTGAAGTTATTGTCCGACAAGATATGGAGGAAATACTGGCATATGAACCAGGAAAACATGAAGATCATAAGTATTTAGTAGAGAGGTATCTTGATACTCTGCCACTCTATTTGAGTGGAAAAGAGGCTCAGGCATATTTAGAAACGGCAGATACTATTTGTAAAGAAACACTGAGAAGAATTGAGACAGATGAAATTGACCGAGAATTACAGAAGGAAGAAAAATTGGCAGAACAGTATCCTGTATCTCATGAACCAAAGCAAGAGGGGTTTGGGAGAAAATAGCATAAAAATCCATAAAAAAACCTTCAAAAAGAGGGTTTTTTTGTTTTTCCACACAAATTTTAAAATACAGTTGACGGCACGAAGAGAATACTGTATAATAGTGGCGCTTTTTAAAGATGATAATTATGACTGAAGATAAGTCAAAAAAGACTTCAGATCGTGAATATTGGATGTTTGCAATGAAGATTGTGGGAAATTTTGGTGCCACCATTGCTGCTCCTGTTGTGGTATTTGTCATGATAGGCCAATATTTAGATGAAAAGTATAGTCGTGGACCTTGGTTCACAGTTCTTGGCTTTGTCGTCTCTGCGCTCTTAACAGGGCTCATGATTTATAGAAAAGCAAAAAAATACAGTAAAGAATACGAGGCATTGGATAATCATAAAAATACATAAATTATGCATATACCTACTTTAGCTCCGGATGTTTTATTCCACGTTGGTTCTGTTCCCGTCACAAATACCATGATAAATGCATGGATTGCTATCGTTATTTTTTTAGCAGTTGGACTCTATCTTCGTAAAAAATGGTCACTTCGACCGGGTAAAGTACAAAATTTCTTTGAATTTATCGTAGAAAGCCTTTTCGTATATTTTGATCAAGTAACAGGAGACCGAAAAAAGACCATTAAGTTTTTACCATTGGTCGGTACGGTCTTCTTTTTTATTTTATTATCCAATTGGCTTGGACAATTACCAGGAACAGGAAGTATTACCTGGAATCATGTTATGGTCCTCCGTCCAGCAAATACGGATTTGAATTTAACCGTAGCTATGGCTATGGTATCTGTGCTTGGATCACATTTGTTTGGATTGTTTTCTGTTGGTTTCTTCGTTCATGCAAACAAATTTATTCAATTGGGAACCTTAGTGAAGAGTTTCAAAAAAGGACCTATTGGAGTATTTACTGCTATTATTGAAATGGGTGTAGGACTTATAGAAATCGTGAGTGAGTTTGCAAAAGTATTATCATTGTCACTTCGTCTTTTCGGAAATATATTTGCTGGTGAAGTGCTCATGTCAGTCATGAGTAGTCTTATGGGTTTAATTGTGCCAATGCCATTCATGTTACTTGAACTTTTGGTTGGACTCATTCAGGCAAGTGTTTTTGCAATGCTGACATTGGTATACATTACTGTAATGTCAAGCGCTCCACATGGAGACGAAGAACACAGTGAAAAAAGTCATTCATAAATAATTAATTCATACAGTATCATAACACAAAAATATGTTAGATCATGCATCAATCGTAGTAATGGCAAAAGCCTTTACAATCGCAGTTGGAGGACTAGGACCAGCTATGGCAATTGGCAAGTTGGTAACAAAAGCAATGGAATCAATTGGACGTAATCCAGAAGCAGCAGGAAAATTGTTTGTTCCTATGCTTTTAGGAGCAGCATTCGCAGAAGCTATTGCTATTTACGCTCTTGTCGTTGTTTTCACTTTGAAATAATTTTACTTACCGGATCATTTCTGGTCCGGTAGAATAAGATTATTTTGAGACCATATAAATTAATAATTTTCTAAATCTGTATGAAATTTATAGATATCGCCTACGCAATGGAAGAAGCAGTAGAACAAACAGCAGTACATGGTGCTGAAGTTGCACAAGATGCTGGTTTGCTTGCATCTCTTGGTATTGATTGGAAACTTTTTATTTTCCAGCTTATTAACTTCGGAATTGTTTTCCTTATTTTGTGGTTTCTTATTTTAAAACCACTTACAAAAAAATTAGAAGAAAGAAAAGATATTATTGATGAAAGTTTGGAAAAAGCAAATAAGATTGACGAAGCACTCAGAAAAACAGAAATTAAATATCAAGAAAAAATTGATCAAGCAAAATCTGAAGCAAATATTATTGCAGAGCAGGCTCATATCAATACAGAGAAGATGGTAGATACCATGAAAGTTAGAGCAAAAAAGGATGTAGAAGATCTTGTAACCCAAGCAAGACTCCAAATTCAAAGTGAAAGAGAAGATATGATGATTGGAGTAAAAAAAGAAGTTGTAGAATTGGTAATGCAGGTTACAGAAAAGATTATCAAAGAAAAAATGGATGAAAAAAAGGATAAAAAAATCATCGAAGACAGTCTAGGAAATTTCAAAGCATAAAAACATCGTTATGAAAACACGAAAAAAAACAAATCGTTATTATGCTAAAGTCCTCTATGATCTCATAGCTGATGTACCAGCAGATAAACAGGATGAAGCAATACAAGTATTTGTACAATTTCTTCATAAAGAGCATAAACTCAGAAACGCTGAAAAGATTATTGCTGAATTTGAAAAGTATTCTGGGGAAAAAGAAGGAAAAATACAAATTGAAATAGAATCAGCAAGAGATTTGAACAAAACAGAAATAGAAAAAATTAAAAAGTTGTTTGGAGAGAATGTTACGGTCACTACAAAAATAAACCCTGATTTAATCGGGGGAGTCATTATCAAGGCCGATGATAAACTCTATGATTCGAGTGTAAAAACACAATTAACTCTCATGAAAAAAAATCTCGTTTATTAAATAATGTCCTATGTCCATTAATCATATTGTTGAGGAACTTAGAAAAAATATCGCCTCTTTTGAAAAACAAACCGTTGTTGAAGAAGTTGGAAATGTCATTGAAATTGGTGACGGTATCGCTCGTATGAGTGGTTTGACTAAGTGTCAATCACAAGAAATGCTTGAATTTCCAGGCGGAACTTTTGGATTAGCACTTAATCTTGAAGAAGAAACCGTTGGTGCGGTTATGCTTGGTGACTATAAGCATATTAAAGAAGGTGATGTTGTAAAACGTACTGGACGTATTTTGTCTGTACCTGTTGGTGAAGAACTTATCGGACGAGTTTTGAATTCTCTTGGTCAACCTATTGATGGAAAAGCAGAACTGAAAACAAAAACATTTTATCCTGTAGAACGTGTTGCTTCTGGTGTTATGACACGTGAACCTGTGAATCGTCCTCTTCAGACAGGTATTAAGGCGATTGATTCATTGATTCCAATTGGACGTGGACAACGTGAACTTATTATTGGGGATCGTCAAACTGGAAAAACAGCTATTGCAATTGACACCATCATTAACCAAAAAGGAAAAGATGTTATTTGTGTATACGTAGCAGTTGGACAAAAGCAATCAAAAGTAGCAAGAATTGTATCAAACCTTCAGGAAACTGGAGCTATGGATTATACCATTGTCGTTGCTTCTGGTGCTTCTGAACCAGCTCCAATGAGTTATCTTGCTCCTTATGCTGGAGTTGCTATGGCAGAATACTTTGCAGATAGAGGAAAAGATGTTCTTATTATTTATGATGATTTAACAAAACAAGCTTGGGCATATCGTGAAATGTCACTTCTTCTTCGTCGCCCACCAGGACGTGAAGCATATCCTGGAGATGTTTTCTATTTACATTCTCGTCTTCTTGAACGTGCATGTAATTTGAGCAAGAAGTACGGTGGTGGATCTATTACCGCTCTTCCTATTATTGAAACTCAAGCTGGAGATATTTCTGCTTACGTTCCAACAAATGTTATTTCTATTACTGATGGTCAAATCTTCCTTGAGACTGATCTTTTTTATAAAGGTATTCGTCCAGCATTGAACGTTGGTTTGTCAGTATCCCGTGTTGGAGGTTCTGCACAAATTAAACCAATGAAGAAAGTTGCTGGAAGTATGAAATTGGGTCTTGCACAGTTTCGTGAAATGGAAGCCTTTGCACAATTTGCGAGTGATCTTGATCCTGAAACAAAAAAACAAATTGATCGTGGACAAAGAATTACTGAACTTTCTAAACAAGCACAATTCAGCCCAATGCCAGTAGAAGAACAAGTTGCATCTATCTATGCAGCAAGTAAAGGGTATTTTGATGGTGTTGAATTAAAAACAGTACGTGCACTTGAAGCAAAATTCTTAAATTTCATGAGAACAACAAAATCTGAAGTTCTTGATTCAATAAAAGCTGGTGAATGGAATGAAGAAGTAGAAAAGAGTTTAAAAGAATCTTGTGATGAATTCCAAAAAAGCAATTCATAAACACTTGCAAAACTATGGCAGTCTCAACAAAAGCAATTAAAACCCGCATTAAGTCGGTAAAGAATACAAAAAAAATCACCAAAGCAATGGAGATGGTTTCGGCTGCAAAAATGAGACGTGCAGTAGATGCAGCATTGAACACACGAACCTATGCAAAACTTGCGAAAGAACTTATGGAGCATATGGCGTATGTGGACCAACCAAAGTATCCATTGCTTGCAAAACGTCCAGTCAAAAATATCCTCATGGTGCTTATTAGCTCAAACAGAGGACTTTGTGGAAGTTTTAACTCAAACATTCTCAGAAAATCTACGAGTCTGTTTGCAGATTTGGATAATCTTGCAAGGCATCGAGGAAAGAATATTCCAAAGGATGCAATTCCTGCTGAGAATATTCATGTCGAGGTGCTCGGTGTTGGAAAGAAAAGTGTTGCATTTGCAAAAAGAAATAATTTAGAACTGGTTGGTGTATTTGATCAGATGGGGGACAAACCAGATTTTGAATCAGTACTTCCTTTGACAAAGTTGGTTATAGACGGATATTTAAAGAAGAAATACGATAAAGTAGTCGTTGTCTATACAGACTATAAATCCAGTTTGGTACAGGAAACCAAAGTACGTCAGCTTCTTCCACTTTCTGAAATAGAGTTGGAAAAAATGCTTGGCAATCTTGGGGGAGAACGCAATGCACGGAAAGCGCAACTTGAAGAAAAAACATCTGGTGAAGAAGAATTCAAAATAGATAATTACCTCTTTGAACCAAGTATAACAGTCATCATGGAAACAGTAATTCCAAGACTTGTAGAAATACAGTTGTACCAATCAATTTTGGAATCATCTGCGAGTGAACATAGTGCGAGAATGGTTGCTATGAAGAATGCGAGTGAATCGGCCGATGATATGATAAGTAGTTTATCACTTATATATAATAAAGCCCGTCAAGCGGGTATTACACAAGAAATTGCAGAAATTTCTGGTGGAGCCGCAGCACTTGAGTAGCTTGCACATAAATACTAAATAATCTTGTATGAATAAAGGAAAAATTACACAGGTCATCGGCGTGGTAGCAGATGTCCAGTTCGAAAATAAAATTCCAGAAATCTATACGGCACTTGAAGTAAAGATTGGTGGAAAAAAAGTTATTTTGGAAGTACAACAACATATTGGTTCAAATACAGTGCGTACTGTAGCTATGGGGGCAACAGATGGTCTTTCCCGTGGAGACGAAGTTATTGATACGGGTGCTCCAATTTCTGTTCCAGTTGGAGCAAAAACACTTGGACGCATGTTCAATGTTATTGGAGAAGCTATTGATGAAAAAGAAGAACCAAAAACAGAAAAAAAATATCCAATTCACAGAAAAGCTCCAGAATTTAAGAATCAATCACAAAAAACAGAAGTTCTTGAAACTGGTATCAAAGTTATCGACTTGCTCTGTCCTTTCTTGAAAGGTGGAAAAGTTGGTTTGTTTGGTGGTGCTGGAGTAGGAAAAACTGTGGTTATCCAAGAACTTATTCGTAATATTGCGCAAGAACATGGTGGATATTCTATGTTTGCTGGAGTTGGTGAACGTACTCGTGAAGGAAATGATCTGTACCGAGAAATGGAAGAATCTGGAGTGTTAGCAAAAACAGCTCTCGTGTTCGGACAAATGAATGAACCACCAGGTGCACGTGCTCGTGTCGCTTTGACAGCTCTTGCAATGGCAGAATATTTCCGTGATGAAGAAAATCGTGATTTGCTCCTTTTCATTGATAATATTTTCCGTTTCACTCAAGCAGGTTCAGAAATGAGTGCACTTCTTGGACGTATGCCTTCAGCAGTAGGTTACCAACCAACACTTGCAACAGAAATGGGTGCTCTTCAAGAACGTATTACTTCAACAGACAAGGGATCTATCACTTCTGTACAAGCAGTGTATGTTCCAGCTGACGATTTGACTGATCCAGCTCCTGCGACGACTTTTGCTCACTTGGATTCTACTGTCGTATTAAATCGTTCACTTTCTGAAATCGGTATTTACCCAGCAGTTGATCCTTTGGATTCAAGTTCTACTATTCTTGATCCACAAGTTGTTGGTGAAGAACACTACAATGTGGCTCTTGAAGTACAAAGAGTGCTCCAAAAATATAAAGATCTTCAAGATATTATTGCTATCCTTGGTATGGAAGAATTGTCAGATGAAGATAAAATTACCGTTATTCGTGCGAGAAAAATTCAAAGATTCCTTTCACAACCTTTCTTCGTTGCAGAACAATTTACTGGTATGGGTGGAAAATATGTTCCAGTTTCAGAAACTGTTCGTGGATTTAGAGAAATCCTTGATGGTAAACATGATGATAAACCAGAAAATGCTTTCTATAAGAAAGGAAGTATTGATGAGGTTATCGTAGCAGAATAATATTTTTTATGAATACAGCACCATTTAAAATTGTCACCCCGGATGGTGTTATCTATGCAGATGACATTACACAAGTCTCCATTCCAACAGAAACGGGTGAAATTACTATTCTTCCACATCATATTCCTCTTGTTTCTGTTTTGAAGGCAGGGGAAATGAGAATAAAAAAAGATGATCATATTGTTGAGCTTGCTGTATCTACGGGTATCCTTGAAGTTCGTCCTAATGGAGAAATTTCTGTACTTGCTGACACTGCAGAGCGCGCTGAACATATAGATATTGAACGTGCAGAAGAAGCAAGAAAACGAGCAGAGATACTCCTTGCAGAATACAAAGATGTTGAGGATATTGCCTACATACGCCTGGTTGCAAAGATAGAAAAAGAACTTGCTCGTATACGCGTGGCACACAAATACAAAAAATAGTAAAAAGCCTTCGAAAGAAGGCTTTTTACATATTTAATATAATATTTTAATTATGACAGTTCAAAATTATAGTCAAACAACCTTTGAGACATGTCTTTCTGTATGTTTATTACAACTCTCAGAAAATAAAATAGATAAAAAAGCTGAACTTGAGACACTCTATTACGCATTGAATTTTTCAAAAGAGAATTTTACTATAGGACATCTTGAATATAGAGCAAAGAAATATAAACAAGGTATGGATCTTTATGTAGATAACAATTGGTTTTTAAGACATATGAAGAACATTCAATTCTCTCCAAAAATTTATGTATCACAGAA
>JAZDMW010000044.1:0-2729 GCA_043800545.1 Candidatus Magasanikiibacteriota bacterium
CTTCTTCTTTTTTGTTGACACTTTTTCGTCAAAGAGGCAGTTTGTAGTTACGAAAACGTTCTAACTCCTGACGTTTGAATGGATGATCTCTGAAGAAAATATTTTTTCTCCAAAAATTATCCATTAAAAAACGAACCCTTATGATTCGTTTTTGAAATCACCTTCTAAATCTATATATCTATCACGAAATCTTCCACAATTAATATCCAGTGCTTTCAAAACCATTTGTAAACGATCAGCTGTCAATTCTCCTTTTTTAATCACCATTCCTCTTCGATCCAATGCTTCTAATGTATACAATACACAAAGTGTATCTGTTGGGAATCCTGTCTCATCTATTGGAAGAAATACTTCATTTGCAAATATTGATCTCCCCTTTTTATATTCCTCAATGTGAGCACAAACTACAGTTGGTAAACTTTCATTCAAAATATCATCTTGAATTACAACAACGGTTTCCTTTTTCCCTTTTTTATCTTCATAGATAAAAATATCCCCACGTCGTATAAGACCACAATACATGTTATCTATTTCAAAATTGGTATGATCCATATGATTACGTATTTTTTAATCCACGCAAACCATCTTCAATATTTTCAATAGATCTTTTATGTTGATATTCAGTTATACAACGAATGACAAACTCACTTCTTGCCCCGTGCGGAAATGTTTTCCGGAAATAATCCGCTACGGGCTTTGGAAGTTTGAGTGTAAGTCGTACGATTTCCTCCTGTTTTTTCTTCATACAGTTATGTTTATTTTATTATACACAAAATAAATTCACCTCACAAGTGACACTGTTACATCTTTTGAACAACCGATATAGAAAGTATTCGAAGAGTTTCGTGAATGACTGAACTCACTGATTGAAGCAATCGCAAGCGAGATAATGAGAGGGCATTTTCGGATTGAAGTATTGAATGCTTGGCATACATTTCATTAAATGCTTGTGCTAATTCAAAAGAATATCTCGTCAGTACGGATGGATTATATTCTTCCTTTGCTTCTTGTATTTTTTGTCCAAAGTCCGACAAAAGAAGCAAAAGTCTTTTTTCTTCATCACTTTCTAAAAGGGACAAATCACTTTCTTTCCAATCTTTTTTATGAAGACCACTCTTTTCAAAAATACTTTGCATACGCGCATACGCATACAAAACATATGGCGCACTATATCCTTCAAAACTCGTCGCTTCTTCAAGAGAAAACGTAATATTTTTTGACGCTTCATGCTGATCCATACTAAATTTGAGTACGGCTTGTGTCAGAGTTCCTGCCACTGTTTGCACCTCTTCCTCTTTCCAATCTTCATGACGTTTTCTGGTTTCGTCAACAAATACTTTCATAATATCATCACGCAAATCTTCATAGAGAATCACATTTCCCAGACGTGAAGACATCTTTCCACTTGGTAAATTCACAAGACCATATCCAATGTGTGTCATTTTGTGTTCAAAGCCAAATAACCGCAAAACACGAAATAATTGTTCAAAATAAAAATTTTGTTCAATACCAGTAATATTAATACTTTCATCCATTGTGTGATTTGCGAACTTCTTTTCTGCAAGAGCCAAATCACTGGTAATATACAATCCTGCTCCTGTACTTTTTCTGAGTAAAACAATTCCGAGATTTTCATTTTCAAGATCAATAATGATCGCTCCCCCTTCACCAACTTTGGCAATTCCTTTTTCTAACAATTCATCAACAATTTCTTGGCCTCGTGCCTTCACATCACTCTCCAAAAATATTTTTGTATGATCAATTCCCAATTCTTGAGAAAGTTTGTCAAAACCTTTTAAACTCGCATTGCGAGTTTCTTCAAACATATTCCAAATTGAAGAATCATGCGCTTCTAATTTCTTTTGTATTTCGTCCAATTCACTCTTTACTTCTTCCTCATGTTCTTTAATATATTTACTCGCTTCTGCATAGACTTCTCCGAGCCATTTTTGTGTATTTTCTGATTCAATTTTTCCATTATGAAATTTTTGTATTCCCCATAAACACTTCACAACATGAGAACCAAAATCATTAATATAATTTACAGGAATAACCGTATATCCAACTTTTTTAAACAAATTCACAAGAGTATTTCCAATACACACATTACGGAGATGACCAATATGGAATTCTTTATGTGTATTTTGTGAAGGATACTCAATCATGACCGTATGCTCTTTTTCCAATTGCATACTTCCATAATTTTCCCCTTGTTCTTCTACTTCAGACAAAACAACCTGTGCAAGTTCAGACGAATTCAAGAAAAAATTCACATAGGGACCAAAAGATTGGACTTTTTGCACCAAAGAACCCAAGTTATCCCCTATTTTATCCACAAGTTCATTCGCAACATCAGCAGGACTTTTGCCAGATTCTTTGGACAAAGAAAAACAAGCAAAGGCAATGTCTCCTAATTCTTTTTGTGGTGGTCGTGTGAGTTCAATATTCCCCACGACTCCAGCCTTCTCTAGTATGTCCTTTACTTGTCGTTCAATACTCTTGAGCATACTGTTATTTAATTTTAACAAAGAATCTTTTTCCCTTTTGTACAATATCTCCACTCTTCACTTCCAAATCATGTGAAGATACTTTTTCATCATTCACCTTGATTCCCCCTTGTTCAATAGAACGACGTGCATCGGAATTGGTTTTTGCAAAACCTGCTTCAACGAGTACGGTGATAATAGAATTATTTGATGGATGTATTTCTTCAATTACTTCTGGTTTAT
>JAZDMW010000050.1:0-12903 GCA_043800545.1 Candidatus Magasanikiibacteriota bacterium
ATAACAGCGAGTTTTTTTGTTTTATATTGTTTTGCAATTTTTTCTGCTTCTGCCATCAGTCTTTTTCCATATCCTTTATGTTGTGATGCTTTGGTATTTGTTTTTCCAATTTCTACCAAGGTGCCATACACATGGAGTTCACGAACAAAAGCGCAGTCTTTTATTTCTGGAATCAATTCTAAAAGTTTTGTATTTGTTTTTTCTGTTGGAATGCGGAGGCGGAGGAATCCGAAGACAGCAATTCTTTTTGGGTCTTCAAAAGTAATAAAAAATTCTTTTCCTCCAAGTGTATCATATTCATCCACAAAAATTTGTGGGAGAGTATCTTCTGGAATATTTTCTTTTTGACGAGAAATTTCTCTACAACGAAGACAGACACATGTTTTATTCGGTTTTTTCATTTCCTTGTGCAGTTCTTCTCTCAGATTGGTAATTGCATTTCCTGCTTGTATATCTGGTTCTGGAATATCTCGGATGAGTCGGGAGATTCTGCAATAGCGTGGTGTTGCTAATTTCATTTGAAGGAGTGCTTCAAATAATTGCTTGTCACCATAGGGTTTAAATTTTCCTTCAAGAAACCATTGATACAGTTCAGAGGATTTAATAACCGTATTTGGATAAATTTTTACCATGTCAGGTTTGAATCCAGGATCGGAAAAAAGCATTTTATACATTTCTACATCATGTTCTGGAGTTGTCCCAGGAAGGTCAGGCATAAAATGGAGATCCACTTTGAATCCTGCTTCACGAAGGAGGTACATGGCATCTTTAAATTGTTGTACAGTATGACCGCGTTTAATAAGCTGAAGAATACTATCGTCAGGTGCTTGGAGTCCAAGTTCAATACGCGTACAACCAAGAAGCCTCATGTGGTAAATAGAGTTTGGGGTAATGGCATCTGGTCGTGTTTCCAAAGTCAGGCCAATAATTCTATGATGTGCAGATTCATTATATTTTTGTTCTTTCATGAGTTCTTTTTGTAAATCTTCAACTGTTTTGTCTTTCCATTCTTTTTCTTCCATTGGACCAATTGGTTTTCTTCGTTTGAGGTCATTGCAAGCTTTAAATGACTCAAGGATAAACCAGTATTGGTATTTGAGAGGATAGGCATTCCAAGTCCCTCCTTTAATAATAAATTCTACCTTATCTGTCTCATGACCATTTGCTTGAAGCATTTGGATACGGCGAATCATCTGTTCATATGGATCAAAACAAAGACGGAGAGCTCGTGCTGCAGCTGGTTCGTTTTCCATATAGCTTTTTGGCATTCTGGCTTCTGTTGGGCAATACACACATTGTCCGGGACAGGCATACGGTTTTACAAGGGAGGTAATAACAGAAATACCAGAAGTTGAACGAATATCTGCTTTTCTGAGCAGAATTTCTACTTGTTTATTTTTTTCTACCTTGCCTTTTTTGAGCAAATTTTGGTATACTTGAAACAGAAGAGGATTGGAAGGTTGTGAAATTCTCATTTTACTGCAAGTACGCAAACGAATTCGATTGAGTTCTTTCTTGCTCTTCGGTGATTGTGAGAATATCTCGGTCACAACATTCTGGAGTTGTTCATCTGTATATTTCATATATGTAATTTTAGGGATATGACTATTTCCGAGTCCCAGGCAAAACAATTAATGAGTCGTAATAAAAAGGTGTATGATAAGATTGCAAATCAGTTTTCTGATACCCGAAGATATTTATGGGACGATCTCAAACCTTTAGCAAAGTATACCAAAGATGGAAACAAAGTCCTAGACGTAGCCTGCGGGAATGGTAGATTATACCAGCTTTTTGAAAAAAAGCAAGTACAGTATACAGGAATAGACTATAGCGGGAATCTGATACAAAAGGCAAGAAAAGAATACCCAAAGGCAAAATTTTATGTGAGGAACATGATAAAACTCAATCTTCCTCAATCTTCATTTCATACCCTCTATTGTATTGCAGCATTTCAGCATCTTCCAACTCCGCTTATTCGTCTTGATACATTAAAACAAATGCATGAACTTCTCAAACGTGGGGGAACCCTCGTCTTTTTAAATTGGAATTTGCATTCTGAGTGGTCAGACAAAAAATACAAAAAGTTTCTTTTTGAGAATTCAGATTTTATGATTCCCTGGAGAGATGGTGATGGACAACTTATTGGAGAGCGGTATTATCACGGATTTACACTGAGAGAATTGAAAGACCTTTTAGAAGAAGCAGGATTCAAAGACATTCGTCAGTGGTATACAAAAAAAGGAAAAAGGAGTAATAAAAAAGAAGGGGAGAATATAATTACGATTGCAAAAAAATAGTATGAGAATTTCAAGTCGTGTGTATGGAGATTTTGATGTTACAGAGCCAGTTATTCAGGAAATTATCCAATCACCGGCAATACAAAGATTGAAGGGAATTGATCAGGCTGGATATATAGAGCCCTATTTCCCTGGGACGAAACAAACGAGATATGAGCATTCTATAGGATGCTATATTTTATTACATAAGTATGGTGCCTCACGAGAAGAACAAATTGCAGGGCTTATACATGATGTATCACATACGGTTTTTTCTCACTGTAGTGATTATATTTTTAAAGAAGGAAATCCAAGCAAACATACATATCAAGATGATATATTTAGGTCATATGTGATGAGTACCAATATCCCAGACATTTTAGAAAAATATGGATATGATGTAAATTATATTTTGGACGAACACAATTTTCCATTGCAGGAAAGAGAATTGCCAGATTTGTGTGGTGATAGAATAGATTACTTTTTATTAACACTCGTTGAATACAAAGATAAAACGCAGGAAGAGGTTTTGGATATACTTTCACATTTGCATGTTATTGATGGAGATTGGGTATTTGATGATATTAATGTTTGTCATGAATATGCGAAGTTATTTTTTCATGCAAATAAGTTTTATTATTCTGGCATACCGACAGCACTCATGTTTCATACAGTAAGTAGCTATATAAAATATGCTTTTGAAAAGGGATATATACAGAAAGAAGACTTTTTTACGACAGATGAAGAGGTATTAAAAAAAATACAACCATTTCATAAAAGCGATGAAAAACTTGCTCATTTATTTGATCAGATGAATGGAAATTTGGAATATACAGAGGATAGAGAAAATTATAATGTAGAGATGATATGTAAATCGAGAATAGTTGACCCTTATGTACTTGTAGATAATAAAGAAGTTAGACTTTCTAAAATGGTTCCTGAGTGGAAAGAGGTATTGGAAACAGAAAATAAACCTAAAAAGCATTATTTGAGGGTTGAGTAAGAATAATAGTACCCCCGTTATTTTTTCCTTAAAATTTGCTATACTAAACCTATCACAAAATAATAAAATAAAAGTATGGAAACAAGTCACGAAGGAGCAAAAGTTCTCCATGAAAGAGACGGAAAATTACATACCACAGGCCCAGTGGAACATACAAGAGGTCAGAGGATTCAAAGAGGAGAGAAAGCTCCAAATGAACCAGTAAATAAAATAGACAACTGGATGAAAGTATTAGAAAGAACCCATGGACACAGAGAAGAACCAGAAGTCATGGAAAGAATAAAAGATTGGTACCATAAACAATATGTAATAAAAGAAGAAGATATACCCCAAAGCTACTGGAACTCCCAAGCAAGAATCATGATCGAACGAGGACAAGGAGGAGATCTTCAAAATGTGGGAATCAGAGAAGAAATAATAACAGATGAAGACGGGAAAGAAAAGAAAGATTACCTCTTTCCCAAATCCATGAAAGAACAACAAGCAGAAGTCCTCATCAGTGATCAAGAATCAACCATGGACGCATGGCTCAATTATTTTACATCCCCAGATGCAGATAGCTACCCAATGTGGGCAAAATATTGGGCATTCACGGGAATGACCAAATTATCCACATACGATAAAGAAAAGAAAGAATTTGGGAGAAGAACAAAAAATACGGTATCCCCATTTCCAGATCTCAATCGTGAAGCCCTTGCCTACATTGTTGACGCCTTCACAAAGAAAATGAAGAATGAACAAATACCAGAAGATCTCGCAAATGAAGAACTCCAAAAACTCCTCCAAAAAGCAGACTTCGGGAAAATATACGCATATATCATAGAGAAAATAACCCCTACCGAAGAAAATGAACTGCAAACAACAACCGGAGAATGGAAGAAATATACAAAAGGAAGTGATCATATGCCCCTCACCCAATCCCTCCAAGGCCGCGCAACCGGATGGTGTACAGCAGGAGAAACAACCGCCCAAGCTCAACTCCAAAAAGGAGATTTTTATGTTTATTATTCCCATGATAAAACCGGACAAGCAAATATACCAAGAGTCGCTATCCGTATGGAAGAAAATAACATAGCAGAAGTCAGAGGAATCGCACAAGATCAGAACCTTGATCCCTTTATCGCTGATGTTGCAAAAGAAAAACTCAGAGAATTTCCAGATGGACCAAAGTACGAAAAGAAAGCAGAAGATATGGAACGATTAAAAGAAATCGCAAGAAAACATGAACAAAAAAAAGACCTTACGAAAGAAGAAATAAAGTTTCTTTATGAAATAGATTCACCAATCGAAGGATTTGGATATTCTAAAGATCCAAGAATCCTAGAGATACTTTTTGAAAGATACCTAATACAAGATCTTACCTTTGCTCTTGATATCTCGGAAGAAGAGATCAGTACAACAAAAGACGAGGCATTAGAAGGTGGAAAGAAGTTTCATCTGGGGAATCTTGATTTACGAGAATTGAAAACATCAGAAGGATTGCGACTTCCAGAGATAGTCAATGGGAATATTGAATTACAAAGTCTCACGAGTGCAGAGGGTTTGCAACTTCCTAAAATCGTCAATATGTCTCTTAATTTATCTAGTCTCACGAGTGCAAAGGGTTTGCAACTTCCAGAGACAGTCAATGGGTCTCTTAATTTATCTAGTCTCACGAGTGCAAAGGGTTTACAACTTCCAGAGATAGTCAATGGGAATCTTGATTTATGTGATCTCACAAGTGCAGAGGGTTTACAACTTCCAGAGACAGTCGGTGGACGTCTTAATTTATGTGGTCTCACAAGTGCAAAGGGTTTACAACTTCCAGAGACAGTCAATTGGAATATTGATTTATCTGGTCTCAGGACTGCAGAAGGTTTGCAACTTCCAGAAAAAGTAGCTGAAAATATCTCTCTGGGTTTTTTGAGTGGAAATATAAAACAGGCTTTGAGAGAAAAATATCCTCATTTATCAATAAAATAACGGCTTAAGCCGTTATTTTATTTCCCTGTCATAATACATACCACTGATCCATCAAATGTTTTTCCTTTTTGGAGTGCTTTTTGTAGTCCTGCAAAGGAAAGTGCACTGTTTGGTGAAATAGATTCATTTGTTTCTTCTAGTATTTGTTTTTGAGCTTCTTCAATTTGGTTATCATTTACTACCCAGCCAGATCCATGTGATTCTGCAATTTTTTCTACGAGGTCTTTTTTCCTGTGTGCAACGAGATCAACAATAGCCATAGCACAGGATTCTTCTGTTGGAGTAAAGTCAGTATCCAATTCTCCGGCAATTGGATGACATTTTGTTGTTTGTACAATATGTATTTGTATATTTTTTCCAAGTTTTGTGGCAAGTGCTTCTGCTGTTGTTCCTGAGGATGTTGGAATAAATACGGCTTGGAGATTTGGTATTTCTAAAAGTTCTTCTGCAAGACTCTCATAACCAAGAAGAGCAATATCATCAGTGGATTGTCGGAGATTTTTTGCGATTCCTTCTTTTTCCATTTGGAATGCACTTTGTTTTGGTCGTTCTGTTTGCTCAAGTGTAATATGAGTGTCTAAGAGTTTTTTGAGAACACTTAATTTTTCTTCAGGAATATTGTTTCCAACAAAAATATGGAGAGATATTTTTTCTGCTTCATCTTTCTGATTGTTTTCTTTGACAAAGAGAGCTCCTGCAAGTGCAGCATTGCCAGATGAAGAAATGCAAAAATGGGTTTGGCCTTGTTTTTTGTAAAATTCTATCATTTTTGGTATGGAACGCCCTTTGTGTGAGCCATATCGGTGCATATCCTCACGCTTGAAATACAAAGCAGGGATATTTAATATCTTTGCGAGTTTTTCTTGTGACTGTTGTAGAGTTTCCATATTTGTGATATATTACCTCTATGAAGCTTTAGTTTTAACGTAAATATGTATGAAAAATATTATTTGTCCAGAGTGTAAAAATGAAGTAGATTTAGGGGATATGACGAATTTAGAGGAGAATCAAGTCTTTGAATGTAACTCTTGTGGAATTAATCTTATGGTTACGGGTGTGACTGACGAGGGCGGGGAAGAAGTTCCAAAAGTAGAAATTGTGGAAGAAGGGAAATAATTACCCTTCTTTTTCTTCTAACATTTTTACCGTATCTTCTATCATTCCACGGAATCCATGAGAACCAAGAAATGCAATAACATCACCTTTTTCGGTGGTGTTTTTTATATGATTCACAAGATCCTTATCATCCTCAATATGGAGAACATTTGTATGGGTCTTTTGTATAATTTGTGACAGGGTTGCACCATCAAAAGGTTCTTCCTTTTCTGTGTCTTTTTTTATAGTTGTCAGTCGAGGAATAATAATTTCATCTGCAGAAGAAAATTTTTCATCATAACTTTTTGCAGATTCTGGTTGTCTGTTTCCAGTGTTTGGTTCAAATATAGCTATCACACGACCAGAATATATTTTTTTGAGGTTCATTAAAACAGATTCTGCCTTTGCAGGGGAGTGTGCAATATCGTCTATGACATCAATTTCTCCAGAATATCTTTTTTCCAAGCGACGTCTGAGTCCCTTGAATTCTTGTAATGCCTCAAGAATTTTTTCTGGTTGAATTTTGAGAGTATGAGCCATGGCAAAACTTCCACAGATATTTTGTGCATTGTATTCTCCAAGAATTGGAGTTTGTACATGCCAGGTTTCGTTATTGTGGAGAATATCGAACTCAAGACCATTTTTTGTTTGTGTTATATTTGCGTAGGTGTAATCTGCATCATCCTTTCCATACCAAATGATATTTGTATGCGCCATTTCAAGAATTTCTTGAGTGTTCTTACCATCCTTGCAAGCAACAATTACTCCTGTGTTTGGAATATTTGCAACAAGTGTTTTAAAAACATTTTTGTAATCATCTTCTTGTGGGTAAATATCTGCATGATCCCATTCCACAGCTGTTAAGAGTAAATGAGTGGGGGAGTAATGTGCAAATTTTGGTTGATTATCCCAGCGTGCGGTTTTGTATTCATCTCCTTCTACTACACTGTATTCTCCTTCTGTTATTTCTGCTGCGTCCATGTTATTTACTGAAATGCCTCCAAACATGTAACTTGGATTATACTGTGCATACTTGAGAATCCATGTGAGGAGTGTTGTGTTGGTTGTTTTTCCATATGTCCCTGCACATACAATGGAATTTTCTTTAAGAAAATATTTTCCAATAGCTTCGGGATAGGACATGAATGGAATTTTATTTTTTTGTACAAAAATCCATTCAGGATTTGTTGATCCAGCGACATTTCCAACAATAACAAGATCAGGGCTTCCCATTTTTTCTGGATGCCAGCCTGGATAATATGTAATGTCTGCATTTTTTAAATAGGTAGAGACCGGAGGAAAAAATCCTTGATCTGAACCAGTTACTTTGTATCCTTTTTTGTGAAATGCAATTGCGAGTGCCCCCATTCCTACACCACAGATTCCAATAAAATGTATGTGTTTCATGTTATTTTGCTAGTATTTCTTTAAGTTCCTCCAAATCTGTATTCCATTTTGTTCCATCGAACCATTCCATACCCTTGAATTGGAATTTATAGGTATCAGTTGGTCTTTGTGCAGAACCAAGATAAATATATTTTTTTCTTTGTTCTTTTGCATACTGTACAGCACGAACCATCATTCCCATTCCAAGATTTTTGTTTGGATAAAGGAGATTATAAAATGGATAGGAATAGTGTAGCATGTCTGCATTTTCATAACAAATGGCATATCCAAGAGGAAGCATGTCCTGTGTTTTTCCAATTCCATTTTCGTCAGTTGTAATTTTACAATGGCAATATTCGTTTGCGAGTCCATCATCAGAAATGCTGTATTGCAAAAGAAGATTAAAATTACTTTTTTCTTTTTCAACAAGAATTTCTTTTATTTTATTCGCACTAAATATTCCTTCCCCAAATTTTGAATCATAAAAATCTTTTCCAATTTTTCCAATTTCCCAGTGATAATCCTTGAAGGGGAGAGATATCACATCCATTTGTATATCTTCTGTTTTTTTGAGAATACGTTTGTTTTCACTGGTCAGTTCACATTGTGAGAGATTGATACGAACACTCCTTGTCTGATCCATTTCACCTTTTCCTATACGAGTAAAAACATACCCTTCATTATAGAGTGAGGAAATATCTGTCGCAGGAGTAATATTCCCAATATTTTTTTTATTCCAAGATAAATACATATTAGTGAATTGCTATCCAAATACCGAGGAGTACAAAACCAGCGTGCATAAGCCAAAAACGCATGACTGTTTTTTCTTCTGCCCATCCACGGAGTTCAAAATGATGATGAAGTGGAGCCATTTGGAAAATTCTTCGTCCAAGAAAAGTTCTTCCTGCAATTTGGATGATGACACTCAAGAGTTCAATATAGAAAAGGAATGCTATCAAAGGGAGGACAACCATTTGGTTAATAATAATAGCATTTATGGCGAGAAGTGCTCCGAGTCCAAGCGAACCAACATCTCCCATCTGGAAACGTGCTGGTTTAATATTAAAGTATGTATAGGTAATAAGAGCACCAACAACTGTGGCATTGAGTATGGTCATTTCTTGATATCCCTCAATCCAGCTTAACACGGTTAAAGCAACAAAGGTTGTAATGAGTGAGCCTCCTGCAAGTCCATCCATACCATCAGCAACATTGACCGCATTAGCAGTAAACATAACCACGAAAATAATAAGTGGAATCATGATCCAGCCGATGTCAATAAATCCATCAAAAGGAATGTGTATAAGCCTCCAGTGTTCTCCGAGCTTGAAGTAAACCCACCAAGCAGTCATACCACCTGCAAGGAATTGCATAATAAGTCTTTCGTGTACATGAAGACCTTTTCCTGGATGTGAACCAAGCCAGAGTGACATTCTTTTAAAAATAGTCCAAGGGAGAGTAATAAACAGCCATATTCTCTGGAATATGCTTTTATGTACACGAATCAGTTGAAGTGTCTGTTTTACTGTGCGTACTCTTCGTTTTTTTCCACGAACATTGTTCATAAAGTCATCTACTCCTCCAAGAAGAGCTGCGAGGAGCATCACAGCAATAGGCATCCAAGTAAATTTTCTTTCCCAATTAAAAATAACAGTAAGAATTGCTACTGTTATGATGACAACGAGACCACCCATGATAGGGACCCCAGCTTTATTTTTTCTGGCTCCGAGGGAAAGGGTAGCATCATATTCTGCTTTTCTGGTAATTTGATGTTTATACAGGAATTTAATGAGAAGAGGGGACCAAATGAAGGCTATGATAGAAGAAAAAATAGCCATACCAATGGCATCTTGAAGGTTTTGTAAGTGTTCAAAAGGAATATTCATAGAAAAAAAGGCCTTATTTACGCCAATATTTATACAATAGAATTAATTTTAGTATAGCAAAAAATGGCAAATTTTACAAGACTCTTGACAAAATGGTATGTTTGTTGTATATTATAGTGTCTTTTACTATGACAAAGGAGAATGGGATGAAAGACGAAAAGATGGTCGCCTGTAATAGGATGGGTGTACTCATTTTTTCCGTGGTGGGGCTTTGCCTCACCTACGGGATCCTCGGGGCCATCTTCTTCTCCAAGTAAGAAGACAAGGCCCCACCCATCTCGGCTCGGAACTTCGGTTCCGGGCTTTTTTTATATATAAAAAATTGTTCAGACAAATACTTGACTTTTTCTCTCAAATATGCTATATTCATAAATCACGATTTTGTGATATTGTACCTATACAACTCAGATTTGACGGAGATTTTCCAATGACCAAGAAGATTGACTACCAGTACCAGGAAATCGCTCTCCACGCCCTTCTCGAACGGCTGGAGCACGATGAACGGGCTTTGCTCGTCATGGCGCCTGGTCTGGGTAAGACCCGGATCGCCGCACGCTATGCCAAGGATATGGTTCTTCGTGGACGAGGCCTTGTGCTTTGCCACGATTCGAACATCCTGGAGCAGAATCTCAAGGAGTTCAGGAACATCCTTGGAGACGAAGTCTCCTGATGAGGAGATTGCTCGGATCATCATCGGCTATGAGAAGCCTGCTATTATCTTTTGTTCGAGTGTGGAACACGCGGAGAATTTCGCGAACTATCTGCCGAGCGCAGTGACGTTCCACTCTGGAAAATCCAATCAAGATAACGACAACGCGCTCAGGGATTTCCGTGACGGCAATGTCCGGTATATCCTGGCAGTCGACAAGTTCAACGAAGGCATTGATGTGCCTGAAGTTGAGCTCATCGTCTTCCTCCGAAGTACTGGAAGCCGGACGGTTTTCCTCCAGCAACTCGGTCGAGGCCTTCGACGAGTCAGTGGCAAGGAAAAAGTCACTGTCCTCGATTTCGTCGCCAACTGCGACCGTGTCATCATGGTCCAGCAAATGGTGAGAGAAGTTGCACGGATCGCACGAAGCAAGTTTGACCTTGACAAGGGACAGATCCACCTCGAGGGCCATGGATTTTCCTTCGACTTTGACGAGAACGTCAAGGACATTCTGGAAATCATCCGGATGGTCATGACGAAGCTCTTCATCGCCGACATCCCACACCTTCTCGCTGAGTACGACGCTGAGAAGAACCCTCTCCCTGAGGAGGAGGTGCGTGCGGGTACCAATGTGAAGTTGTGGTGGAAATGTTCCAAGCCTGAATGTGGGCATGAGTGGCAAGCCTCGGGAAATCATCGAGTAGGAGGAACAGGTTGTCCAGCATGTGCTAGACAGGTTGTAACACCTAAAAACTGCATGAAGGCGACCCACCCTGACTTGGCCAAGGAGTTCCACCCAACGAAAAACGATCCTGACACTACGGAAAGCGTGGTGGCTAGTACCCAAAAGAAAGTTTGGTGGAAGTGTTCTAAGCCTGAATGTGGGCATGAGTGGCAAGCCATAGGATCTCATAGAGTAGGAGGAACAGGTTGTCCATCATGTGTTGGAACGATAGCAACACCTACAAACTGCATGAAGGCGACCCACCCTGACTTGGCCAAGGAGTTCCACCCAACGAAAAACGATCCTGACACTACGGAAAGCGTGGTGGCAGGTACTGCCAAGAGAGTTTGGTGGAAGTGCCAAAAGTGTCAGCACGAGTGGCAGTCCGCAGGATATAATCGAGTAAAAGGGAAAGGTTGTCCAGCTTGTGCTAACAGTCAACGATGGGTGACAAGACGTCTCAATAAATCCAACCAAAAAAACACTATGGAAAATCCGTAGTCCCACCTGATGAGGCAAGTCCCACCGCTTGCCTCTCCCAATTATGAACTTTATTGTGTATAGAGTTTATTGAGGGATTGTATTGTAAATTTTTTTTATCAAAAACCCGAGGTATTTCCTCGGGTTTTGTATTTTATATTTGTATTCTCCCAATTTTTATTTTCTGTGCTGTTTTTGCTCTCCAAAGTGTTTCATTTTCTTCTCCTATTTTTTCTTGTTCATTCCATTGCTGTTCGGTAATTGGTTTATTAATATCTGTAATGTGTATTTTTCCATCACGGACACCGTGCTGATTTTTTTTATCTTGTTTCCATTTGAGTGAGTGGGTGTAGTGTATGGTTTTTATTGTTTCATTTTCTTTTTCTACATCAGTAACAAGCAGAATATGATTGAGTTCATGCTGTTCACCAGTACCCATGAGAATAATCATATCTCCAGGTTGTACATTTTTGATTTGTATTTCTTCGGTGTTTTTCTCATCTGCTAGAACCTGTACACTGGTATTTTCTGCAGGGCGTAGTTTTGTTAACAGTTTTCTCAGTGGATTTTTTGTTTTGTATGTGAGGCATGTATGAAGTGATGTATTCTTTTTTTCTTTCATTTCTTCATTGAGTACATGATACACAAATCCTGAGCAATCTATTCCAAGATTTTGATCAATGAGAAAATCTAATGTTTGTTCTTGTGTGAGAGTATTTACATCTATTTTATTTTTCATTGAAATAATTTTTGCTTCATCCTCAATATCTTCTGGACTTCCTTTCCCAATGGCAACACGAAGACCTCCACGAACTTTATTTCCTTTGTTAATAAAATACGGTGTACGAAGAATTGAATTTCCAATGTGGAGATTTTTATAATGGTCAATCATTTTTTGTGCAGATTGGGTGAGTGCCATATTATATATATTTTTTAATATGTTCTTTGACCGTTTCAGGGAGAAGATGAATAGAGTCAATTTCTTTTCCATCAATCCAAACAAGCTCATATGAATTTTGTGTTCTGTTTGCTTTTGCTTCAGGGCCTCCGAGTTTTGGAGTTCCAGAAATAGTATTTGCAAGAAAATAATATTCATCTCTATTTTGTGAGAGAACATGGATAGGAGGAGTATCTTTGAGGGTCACAGTAAGACTGGTTTCTTCCTCAATTTCACGAAGAGCGGTTTGTTCGTATGTTTCATTATTTTCTTTCGTACCCCCTGGGATAACATAATAATCTCTTTCGAATTTATGACGTTTGAGAAGAAGAATTTTTCCATCTTGGATTATGAAAACGCCTGCTCGAGGAGCATTCCAAGGTTGTCCATAAAACATAGCAAGAGAAAAATCCATAGCAACAGAACCTCGTTCAGAAAGTTCATTGTGTTTTTTCATGACACTCCCTTTGAATTTCATGCGGATCAGATCACTATTTGGTTTTGT
>JAZDMW010000084.1:0-14673 GCA_043800545.1 Candidatus Magasanikiibacteriota bacterium
TGGATTGCTTTTCCTTCAATAAGTCTTGGCTTAAATGCTTGAATACCAAGTCTGTGAAGTGTAGGTGCACGGTTCAAAAGAACACGGGTATGTTTTGTAATTTCTTCCAAAATATCCCAAACCTCTGGTGCATTTGATTCAATAAATCTTGATGCACTTCGTACATTGTGTGCCAATTCTTGTTTAATAATTTCTGCCATGACAAAAGGCTTGAAGAGCTCAAGTGCCATACGCTTTGGGATACCACACTCATCAAGATTGAGTTTTGGTCCAACAACGATAACAGAACGTCCAGAATAATCTACACGTTTTCCAAGCAAATTTTGACGGAAACGTCCTTGTTTTCCTTTGAGAATATCTGCGAGTGAACGAAGTTCTCTTTTTTGACCAGTTGATGCAGTAACGGTTTTACTTGCGCGTGCAGAATTATCTATAAGAGCATCTACTGCTTCTTGAAGCATGCGTTTTTCATTTCTACAAATAACTTCAGGAGCATTCAAATCAAGGAGACGACGAAGACGATTATTACGGTTAATAACACGACGATAGAGATCATTCAAATCAGAAGTTGCAAAACGTCCTCCATCAAGGGCAACCATAGGACGCAAATCTGGTGGAATTACTGGGATTACGGTTAATACCATCCACTCTGGTTTAATTCCATTTTTTACTAAGCTCTTTAGCAATTTAAGACGGCGGATCATGCGTTCCCTTTTTGCCCCTTTGCTTTTATCAATTTCACTATCCAAATTCTTTATTGTTTCTTCAAGATTCAATTTTTCTAAAAGTCCACGGACTGCTCCGGCTCCAATTTCTGCTTCAAACAAATGACCATAACGAAGTGAAAGTTCTTGATAATGATTTTCTGAAATCACATTTAACATGGTGATTTCTTTCAATTCCTCTTCTGCAGATTTAAAATCTTCTTCAAGACTTGCCATTTTTTCATCACGTTCAACGTAAATCGCATTTTTTTCACTTTCAGGAGCTGAATTCTTTTCAGCATTGGCAACTTTTGTGCCATATTGATTTTCTATTTGTTTTTTCTTTTGTTTATATTCTTCCTTGAGGATATTATGGGTGTCTTTCTTTTCTGCTTCATCTACTTTTGTAATCACAAATGATCCAAAGTAAATAACTCTTTCAAGTGCTTGTATAGAAAGATCCAATACCAAACCTACTTTTGAAGGAATAGATCGAAGGAACCAAATATGTGAAACTGGGGAAGCCAATTCAATATGTCCCATACGTTCTCGACGTACAAGAGAATGAGTGACTTCTACTCCACATTTATCACAAACAATTCCTTTATATCGTACTTTTTTATATTTTCCACAATAACATTCCCAATCTTTCGTAGGTCCAAAAATTTCTTCTGCAAAAAGTCCGCCTTTTTCTGCACGTTGTGTTCGGTAATTAATGGTTTCTGGTTTAACAATCTCACCATGAGACCATTTTTTTATAACTTCTGGAGAAGCTACACGAAGCGCCAAGGCATCAAAGTCCATTGTATGAAGTGTGTCGCGTGACATAAGTAATCTATTAATTTCTTATGAATAGTAATCTTCTTGATGAATTTATTGTTCATCCTCCCCTTCCATGACCTTTGTTGATTCTTCTTGAAGAAGATATTTTCCACTTTCTGTTTGTTTCAAAAGTTCTACATCAAGACAGAGACCCTTCAATTCTCTTACAAGAACGTTAAATGACTCTGGCAAATTTACACGGGTAATAGGTTCACCCTTGATAATTGCTTCGTATGCTTTTGAACGACCTGGAACGTCGTCTGATTTAATTGTTAGTATTTCTTGGAGTGTATGTGCAGCACCGTATGCTTCAAGAGCCCAAACTTCCATTTCTCCGAAACGTTGTCCACCGAACTGAGCTTTTCCTCCAAGAGGTTGTTGTGTAATAAGTGAATATGATCCAATTGAACGTTGGTGAAGTTTATCCTCAACCATATGGTTCAATTTGAGCATGTAAGAATATCCAACAGTAGTTTTATTATCAAAAGCTTCTCCTGTTCTTCCATCAAACAACTGAAGTTGTCCTTCTCTTGTAAATCCAGCCTTTACTAATTCATCTTGAATTTGTTCTTCCGTAACACCATCAAGAACCGGAGTTGCTGCTTTATATCCAAGAGCATTTGCTGCAAGACCAAGATTATTTTCCATCAACTGACCCAAGTTCATACGAGAGATAACACCAACTGGAGTCAAGATAATATCAAGTGGAGTACCATCATCAAGGAATGGCATGTCTTCTACAGCCACAACGCGTGAAATCACACCTTTGTTTCCATGACGTCCAGCCATTTTATCTCCAACCTGAATTTTACGAAGGTCAGCAATAGTGACTTGTACTTGTTTAATAACACCTGGTTGAAGTCTATCTCCTTCTTCTTGTGAAAATACTTTAACATTAATAACTTTCCCATGTTCACCATGCTCCAAATAGAGTGAAGAATCACGAACATCTCTTGCTTTTTCACCGAAAATTGCACGAAGCAATCGTTCTTCAGCAGAAAGTTCAGTTTCTCCTTTTGGTGTAATTTTTCCAACCAAAATATCTCCAGAATGTACTTCTGCACCAACACGGACAACACCTTCAGAATCCAAATTCTTTAATTTTTCTTCACTGACATTTGGAATATCACTCGTAACCACTTCTGGCCCAAGTTTTGTTTCGCGCACATCAATCAAATAATCTTCAATATGTACTGAAGTATATTTTTCTTTTTGTACAAGACGTTCAGAAACAATGATAGCATCTTCATAATTGTATCCATCCCACACCATGTATGCAACGAGTACATTTTGTCCAATTGCCAATTCTCCATTTTGTGTTGAAGGGCCATCTACTAAGACATCACCTTTTTTCACCTTTTGACCAATATTTACAACCGGTCTTTGGTTAATACAAGTTGAAGCATTTGAACGGATATATTTGTTCAATCTATAGGTATATACTTTTCCTTTTTTTCCAGTAAATTCAACAAGGTTCCCTTGAAGTTTTGTAATTTCACCATCTTCAGGAGCCATGACAACATGTCCACTATTTCTTGCTGCTGCAGCTTCCATACCAGTACCAACAAGTGGTGAATCTGGAATAATACAAGGAACCGCTTGTCTTTGCATGTTTGTTCCCATGAGCGCACGAGTCGCATCATCATGCTCAAGGAAAGGAACCAAGCTTGTCGCTACAGACAAAATTTGATTTGAAGCAACGTCAAGAAAATTAATTTCCTCAACATCTACAACTTCAGGTTCTCCTTTCACACGGGCAGGAACACGACCTGGCAGGAGGAATCCATCTTTATCCATTGGAGTTGTAGCACTTGATGTTACAATACGTTCTTCTTCGAATGAATTTAAATAGACTATTTCATCAGTAACATGAGGGTGTACTAAAACAAATTCGAGATCTTTTTTCCCTTCAAGTTTCTTTGCAAGTTCTTTTGTAATTTTTTCTCCTCTTTCTGCAACGCCTTTTACGTCTTCTCTTACAATTTCACCTTCTGTAAAACGGGCTTCATTTGGAACTTTTGTAATCACTCGTCTGTATGGAGTTTCCACAAAACCAAATTGATTTACTTTTGCAAATGTTGCTAAGTGACCAACCAAACCAATGTTTGGTCCTTCAGGAGTAGCAATTGGACAAACACGTCCATAATGAGTGGTATGCACATCACGAACTTCGAATCCTGCTCTATCACGAGAAAGTCCACCTGGACCAAGAGCACTGATACGACGCTTATGTTCAAGTTCAGAAAGTGGATTAATTTGATCCATGAATTGTGAAAGTTGTGAACTCATGAAAAATTCACGAACCGCACCAATAACTGGGCGAGCATTTACGAGTTTATTTGGAGCAAGAGTTTCTATTTCATAGGTACTCATGCGATCCTTAATAATACGCTCCATACGAGCAAGACCCACACGGAATCTATTTTGTACGAGCTCTCCTACAGCACGAATACGACGATTTCCCAAATGGTCAATATCATCTGGTGCATCTTGTGTAACATTCAGACGAACAACTTCTTTCAATACAAGTACTAATTTTTCTGGAGAGAAAACTCTTTGTTCTTTTGCATCATAATCTGTATCTTTCAAACCAAGAGCAAATTTTGTGTTAAATTTGTACACACCAACTTGTCCCAAATCATAACGATCAAAATTGAAAAACATTGAGTGAATAAGGCCCTTTGCATTATCTGCAGTAGCCAAATCTCCTGGACGAATACGTTTATATACTTCAATAAGACCTTCATCTTCTGAAGAAGTGATGTCTTTCTTTAGAGTCTCTTCAATATAGTCAATATTTGGATGATTGTTTACATCTTTAAAAAGTGCAAGAATTTCTTCATTTGTTTGATAACCAAAAGCACGTAAAAGTGTTGTTGCAGATACTTTACGCTTACGATCAATTTTTGCCCAAATGACATTATTCAAATCTGTCTCAAATTCAATCCAAGCACCACGATTTGGAATAATTTTTGCTCCATAATAATTTCTTCCTCTTTGTGCATCTGAAGTAAAGAAAGCTCCAGCACTTCGAATAAGTTGTGATACCACAACACGCTCAATTCCGTTTACCACAAAGGTACCGCGATCGGTCATGACTGGAATTTCTCCAAGATAAATTTCTTGAGAAACTTCTTTCGTACTTCTCTTATTTAACAAGCGTGCATTCACACGAAGAGGAGCCTCAAATGTAATATTTTTCTCGCGACAGGTTACCTCGTCAAATTTTGGTTCATCAATATAGTAATCTTCAAAAGAAAGCTCGAGATCACGACCCGTAAAGTCAGTAATCGGAGACAATTCTTCAAATAAATCCTTGATTCCTTGTTTTAGGAACCAATCGTATGAGGTTTTTTGTACCTCAATGAGATCCCCGGTATCTACGGCATGACGACGAGTAGTAAAATACTTTCGTTCGTTCTCCTTCGTTGGCTGTCGCTTATAGACTGTCATAAGCACTATTTTTAAATATTGACAATTAACTATTAACCGATGAAAACACCATTTTTTTGCTATTTTAAGCGGTAAAAAGTAAATTGTGAACACAAAAAACACGGATTTTGTATTCCGCTTCTTGATTTTTTAATTTTTTTGTATTTCGCGCATGTTTAGAATTCTATGTTTCTCGTATGCGCGCCCCTATGCATTCCTCTTTATGAGGACTATTTCAGACACATTGTCGCAAGGTATCAGGCGCTCTTAGCTTTTAAGGGAAATTTACTGTGGTTAGTATACAGAATATTTTATGACCTGTCAATATATATACACATCTCCTTTTTTTGTCAAATTATTATCCTTTTTGCCTAAAATAAGGCAAAATAACCAAAAGGATACCCACCTTGTATATAAAGTTATCCACATATATACAAAAACTTGTCCACATTCTTTGTTTTGAAGTACAAAATTTTTGTATATTAAGATAAAAATATGATACAATATCTACATAATCTCACTTTTGTGAGCAATTTTGAAGTCTGTTACTTATGTCTCGAAATAAAAAACATACAAATCACCCTTTTGATCCAACCATTTCACAAGGGATCATGGCTATTCTTCTCGTTCTTCTCAGTATTATTATCATTCTCAGTTTTCTCGGAAAAGCCGGGGCTGTAGGACAAATCCTGGATGACTGGATACTCAGCTTTATTTTTGGAAATATTCGCTATATTACACCAATCATTCCACTTGCTTTTGCATGGTTTCTCATACGAGATAAGGAACAGGAATACCATATTTATCAAATAATCGGTATTGTTCTTCTTTTCTTATCAATCACAGGACTTTTTCATGTTAACACTCCGCTTGACGATATGTGGAGAGAATCACTTGAAGGAAACGGTGGCGGAGTCCTTGGAATGGTAGCTTGGCCTTTAAAAAACTATACCAGCACTCTTGCTTCCTATATTATTCTCATTTCTTTGTCACTTATTTCTTTTCTTCTTCTCTTTAATAGCCTTATATCCCCTTTTATATTATTCCTTAGAAAATTCTTTTCAGGTTTTATTCATATTTTTACCTCTATTCTTGATTTTAAAGGAGAAAAAGAACAAAAAGAATCTTTTGAAGAATCAAATGCGGAAAATGAGGATGAAGATGAAATTACGGATGATACAAAAAATGGAGATACGTCGGGAGAAGAAGAGGAAGATGATTCTGATGAAGAAGAAGGTGATGAAGAGGACGACGAACTTGAGGAAAATACAAGAACAACACCAAAAGTTCATCAAATACCCAAATTTGTGAATCCTGCTACAGAAGGTCCTTGGAGCAAACCCGTTATTATTAAAAATGTACCACCACTCAATCTCCTCAGTGACAAAAGAGGAAAACCAACCAGTGGAGATATTAAACGCAACACAGAAATTATTAGGAGCACACTTGCAGAATTTGGCATTCATGTGGATATGGGTGAAGCACGAGTTGGGCCTACGGTTACTCAATTTACCTGTAAACCCGCAAAAGGAGTAAAACTCAGTCGTATTACTACACTCACGAATGATCTTTGTCTTGCGCTTGCCGCCCATCCTATTCGTATTGAAGCCCCAATTCCAGGAAAAGCGCTCGTTGGTATTGAAGTTCCAAATACAAAAGCTGCATTAGTAACACTTCGAGAACTTCTTGAAAGCAAAACATTTAAACAACGTGAACACAACATGATGATTGCTCTTGGACGCGATGTTTCTGGACATGTTTGGTTTGCAGACCTTCCACGTATGCCTCATCTTCTTATTGCAGGAGCCACAGGAAGTGGAAAAACGGTTTGTATGAATACCATTATTCTCAGTTTAATTTATCAGAATACAGCGGAGACTGTTCGTCTGATTATGGTAGATCCAAAACGAGTTGAACTTACTCCATACAATGGAATTCCACATCTTTTAACACCAGTTATCACAAATGCACAAAAAACAGTAAATGCTCTCAAATGGACTATTGGAGAAATGGATAGACGTTTTGAGATGCTTTCTCAATCGGGAAACAGAAATATTGATTCCTACAATGGAACACATCCAAAAAGCAAATTACCACACATTGTATTTATTATTGATGAACTTGCTGATTTGATGTCTCTTGCTGCGAATGAAGTTGAATCTGGAATTATTCGTCTTGCACAAATGGCCCGTGCCGTTGGTATACATTTAATTGTAGCCACACAACGTCCAAGTGTTGATGTTATTACTGGTCTCATGAAAGCAAATATTCCTGCACGTATTGCATTTTCTGTAGCATCACTCACAGATTCACGAACCATTCTTGATGCCTCTGGTGCAGAAAAACTTCTTGGACGTGGAGACATGCTTTTCCAAACCGCTGAACTTTCTAAACCTGTTCGTATCCAAGGTTCTTTTATTTCTGAATCAGAAATGAAACGAGTTATTGATTATTTAAAAGGTGATGAAACTCCAGAATATGATGAATCCATTGTTGGTGGAAACGGTTCTTCAAGTGGAACACAAAGTATGTTTGGTGGACCAACAGATGAACGAGACCCTCTTTTTCATGAAGCAAAACAATCTGTTGTAGAAGCCGGAAAAGCAAGTGCTTCTTTTCTCCAAAGAAAATTTAAAGTTGGATATGCAAGAGCTGCACGTATGATTGATGAACTTGAAGAAGCCGGCGTTGTTGGTCCAGCTGATGGAGCAAAACCTCGTGAAATTATGATCGGTCTTGAAGATATTAATCCAACAATGAATGCTGGTGGAAATGTAAATGTCTATAAACAACAAATTCCAGAACCAATTGATGAACCTGAAGAAATAGAAAAGGAAGCTCTTGATGACTCTTCTGAGGAAGAGTATGATGAATCTATTGATGAAACAAAAACGGAAGAAGATATCGAAGAAGATGTTGATGAAGAAGAAGAGGATGCCTATGATTATGCAGAAGAAGAGGAAGAAGATGAAGTTATTGATGACTCTTCTGAGGAACCTTTTGAAGAAAATGAAAAAGATGCCAACATGAGATACAACTAAAGTTCCCTATTTAAGGAGTATGAATTTTGAGTCTTTGCCACTCGAAGAAAATAAACGCGTCTGTCTGCGTCTACGTGATGCCCGTGAAAAACAGGGTGTTGGGTTAGATACCCTCGCAAAGAGGATGAAGATCAGTATGAAGTATTTAAAAGATTTGGAAAAATGCCAATTTGATCTTATTCCTTTTGCGCCAATATATAAAAGGAATCTCATAAAAAATTATGCAAAGACTCTTGGTCTTGATCCCACACCGTATCTTGATCAATATAAAATAGAAGAAACTCCTCCAACAGAAAATGACTTTAACCCTCCAACTCAAAAAGGACTTGGAGTAAACCTCAATGTACCAAGTATTGCACGTATCTTTTCTCTTCTTCTCATTATTGGATCAGCGCTCTGTTATATTGGATTCCAAATAAAAAATATTGTTGACCCTCCCCTCCTC
This sequence comes from Candidatus Magasanikiibacteriota bacterium, assembly GCA_043800545.1. GTDB lineage: Bacteria > Patescibacteriota > Patescibacteriia > Magasanikbacterales > UBA922 > 1-14-0-20-39-34. Next base: position 8,445 of record JAZDMW010000084.1, read on the forward strand.
AGTATTGTTTCACCACGAGAAGGGTTAATGACGACCTCACCCCAAACATCTATCAAAGGAATTACAGAGAAAGAAATACGTATATTCATCAATGGAAATGAAATAAAAACTGATGAAAGTGGAAATTTTGAACAACTTCTTGATCTCCAGCTTGGAGTGAATACCATTATAATTACTGCTGAAAAAAAACACGGGAAAACAACAAGTGAAACACGGCATGTGACATATAAACCGACAGAAGAAACTCTTCCTTCATCCCCATAAATTCTGGGGATTTTTTTATTTGACACGAAAACAGAAAAACAGTATTCTTAGAAGGTAATACAAAATACATAAATTGAACTGTATGGCGAAAAAAACAAATTCAGAGCAGGAAGCACGCCTTCATGCTGCACAAGCAGCCATTGACCAAATCAAACAACGTTTTGGAGATGGCTCAATCATGAAATTCGGAGAATCTCGTAAAGCAGATGTAGATGCTGTTTCAACAGGATGCCTTTCCTTAGATATTGCACTTGGAGTAAAAGGTGTACCACGTGGACGTATTATAGAAATTTATGGACCAGAAGCCAGTGGAAAAACAACACTTGCACAACATGTCATTGCAGAGGTACAAAAGCAAGGTGGTATTGCAGCGTTTATTGATGCAGAACATGCACTTGACCCAGATTATGCAAGAAAAATTGGAGTTGATGTGGATAATCTCCTCATTTCACAACCAGACACAGGAGAACAAGCTCTTGAAATTCTAGAAACTCTTGTTCGTTCAAATGCGGTTGATGTTGTTGTTATCGACTCGGTTGCAGCACTCGTTCCAAAAGCAGAAATCGAAGGAAGTATGGGTGATGCACACATGGGGCTTCAAGCTCGTCTCATGAGCCAAGCACTTCGCAAACTTACAGGTATTGTAAGTAAAACGCATACCATTGTTATTTTCATTAACCAAACACGAAGTAAAATTGGAGTATTTTTTGGAAATCCTGAAACAACAACCGGAGGAAACGCATTGAAGTTTTATTCTTCCATCCGTATTGAAATTCGTAGAAGTGCACAGATTAAGCAAGCAGAAAAAATAATTGGAAACAGAGTAAAAGTAAAAGTAGTAAAAAACAAAGTTGCTGCTCCATTCCGAACAACCGAATTTGATATCATGTATAATGAAGGAATTTCTGTTTCAGGAGATATGCTTGATACTGGTGTACAACATAAAGTCATTAACAAAAGCGGAAATAGTTACAACATGGGTGAAGAAAAACTTGGTGTTGGAAGAGAAAAAGTAAAAATGTATTTAAAAGAAAATCCTCAACTCATGCATGCCATTCGTGAAAAAATCTGGGAAGCTGTAGAAAAAGGAGAAGCTCCTGATGAAGAAAAAGGGCGTCCAGGGGTCTCAGAATTTCAGGAAGATGTAAATGAAATGGAATAACAAAAAAACAGGGTCTTCCCTGTTTTTTCTTTTGTTATTTTTATTCGTACATGAGTACTAAATCTACTCCTGTATAATAATATTTTATGAGCTCTTGCCAACCAAGTCCTTCACTCTCGGCTCGTTTCATAGCATCTCTTTGACTCATTCCAACTCCATGACCAAATCGTGTTTTCCCAGCATCATATTCTGTTCGTACTGGGACGAGCCAAGGCTTTGATGTTCCTCCCCAAGCATCGGTCCAACTTCTGGTCCATCCATTTGAATTTCCAAAATAGGGAGTGGTTACAATTTTATTTTCATACCCAACCATATATCCACGAGTTGCATCAGCAGCTCTTTTTACATCTGGCTTGTACACTTCCACTTCATATCCCATATACAATTGATCATAGGTACTTCCGAGTACATCAAAAAATGGATAACTTCCTTTTTTTGTATACGCATACGTTCTTGCAGCAACCAAATTTGCTTTTACAAATTCAATTGGTGCATTTGTTCCAGTCTCAGACATTCCTGAGACATAATCTTCCAGCAAAAGATCGTTTACAATATACAATTGTTCATCTACTTGCCCTTTTCTATATTCAAAAGCTCCACGATACTTTGTAAATTTTCCTGGTCCTACCCAAGCAAGAGAACGGTCTTTTAATCCTTTCATAATATCAAAAACAGCGTGCTCATTATTTACAGGTTCAAGACGAATATAATTATTCGTACGGAAATCTACTCCGCTTCCTTTTAAAGAATACACACCAGCAACGTGCGTCATGATAGCCACATTACTTTTTTCCAAAATTCCCATTTCTGTTGCCCCATTAAATATAGTATAGTCGTCTTCAAAAGATACAAACTGTACTGTATCACCTTCTGTTGTAAGTCCAACACGTATTCTGGTTTCTTCTTCAAGACGTGGAACATCTTTTGGAATATTTGTATTAAACGTAGGCTCTTGATAATTATTTGGAGCATTTTCTGTGACCAACACATTTACTTCAACAGGAAGAACATCCGCTTTTTCTCCATTCACATACAATTGGAGTTTTAATTTATATTCTCCAGCATATCGTGGAGTACGAAAAATTATGTTTTCTTTTAAACTTCCACCTTCTCCTCCAATCGTAACATTTTTTGTTACTGCACTCATTGAATCTTTCCAACTTGTATCAGCAAAAATGGGTTTTGTTCCTGCATTTGCAGTTCCTAAATCATCAATAACCTTGAAAGAATAATTATTCCAGGGTTTCTTCCCTGTGTTCGTATATAAAACAGTCATTTCCACTGGTTTTCCTCCAACATCAGTCACATTTTTTCTTCCCTGAAGAACAAGGGTTGCTTTATATTCTGAGGGAGTTTCAGAAACAACTTCTTTTGGTGTTGTTGGAGCGACTGTTGTAACAGAAGTTTTTGGAACTACTTTGAAGATAATATAAAAATATCCATTTTTTACCCAAGTATTATTTTCACTTGCCAAATGAAACCGTTCAATATGCTCCCCTAATTTTTCTGGAGCCACAACATCAAGAGTGAGTATTCCATTTTGCCCAGGTGGAACCACTCCTGGGATTTTACCGGTTTGTTTTTTAGAAATCCAAGAACCTCCCGCAAACAGTGACTCCCGATATTTTGGTTCAATCGTATAGGCAGAGAGATAATTTCCTCCACTCCCATTCCAAGTTTTCGTTCCTGCATTTTTAAACGTAATAGTAATGGTCTTTTTTGTACCAGCCTCAATCGTAATTGGATCGGTTACTGACTGTGATACGAATTTTGCAGTAAAACCTGTATCTCTTATGGTAAACTTTGGATCAACTGCATAGGTATCAGAAGCAAAACCAAAAAGACCAAAAGCAAAAAGAGATACAAAAATTGTGAAAAGAGTTTTTTTCATGTTTGTAGAAATAGTATTTACATTATAAGTATACCATATTTAAAAAAACCTGAACAGGAAAATGAGAGAAATTATTGCTTTATTTAGGAAAATTTGCTACACTAAAGGAAATATTTTCACTATGTCTACAACGAGAAAAATTGCCCATAATACGGGTGTACAACTCATAGGAAAGGTTATTTCCACACTCCTTGGCCTTTTTGCTGTTGGAATCATGACCAGATACCTGAGCCAAGAGGAATTCGGTTGGTATACTACGGCTATTGGATTTCTCCAATTTTCCTCTATTCTTATTGACTTCGGACTGATCCCAGTAACCGCACAAATGCTTTCTGAGTCAAAAGGACAAGAAGAAAAACTTTTTAAAAACATCCTTACATTCCGTTTTTGGTCAGCTCTCTTCTTTTTTATCCTTATTCCTTTTGTAGCATTTCTCTTCCCCTATCCAACAGAAGTAAAAATTGCTATTGCACTGCTCTCTCTTTCATTCTTTGGAGTTTCCATGAATCAGGTGTTTACTGGTTTTTTCCAAACAACCCTTAAAATGCATTTGCAGGCCATGGGAGAAGTACTTGGGCGCATTATCCTTGTAGTATCTGTATTTCTCTTCTCACGACAATCTGGTGCGTTCTACCCTATGATGGCAATGGTTTCTCTTTCCAATATTGGGTATACCCTGTTCATGTTGTTCAAAGCAAAAAAATATACAAAAATTGGTTTTGCTTATGATTGGAATATTTGGAAAACCATTTTTACAAAAATGTGGCCTATCGCCATTTCCATTTTGTTTAATGTCATGTATCTCAAAGGTGATATCCTCATACTTGCTGCATACAGAACTCAAACAGAAGTCGCTCTCTATGGAGCCCCATATAAAGTATTAGATATTATTACACAAACAGCCATGATGCTCATGGGCGTCATGCTTCCTCTGCTTTCATATGCGTGGTCAAAAAATATGAAAGAGGAATTTACATACCGTTTTCTTCAATCCTTTGATGGTATGATGCTTTTTGCACTTCCCATGACTGCAGGGCTTATGATACTTGCACAAAAAATAATGCTTCTTATCGCCGGAGATAAGTATATCGATTCTACATACCTCCTCCAGATACTCTCCCTCGCTGTTTTTGGTGTATACCTCGGTGCAATTTTTGGTCATGCTTCGGTTGCTATAAACAAACAGAAAAAAACTATCTGGATTTATGTCACCAATGCCATTATTACTGTTATTGGATATTTTATTTTTATTCCAAAATACGGCGCTGTAGGAGCTGCATGGATGTCTGTATTTTCTGAACTCTATGCGGGTATTCTTCTTGGTTGTATGATTATTTTTTATACAAAAGTAAAAATACATATTACGCCGTTTCTTAAAATACTTTTTTCTACCCTGATCATGAGTAGTGTCTTACTCCTTCTTCCTGATTGGAATATTTTCTTTCTTATTCCCGTTGGAATGCTGGTATATGCAAGTTCTATACTTTTAACAAAAGCCGTTTCAATAAAAACACTGAAAGAGATACTAAAAATACAATCTGTATAATATGAGCATACTTCTCTTTTTTGCAATTCTCTGTTTTCTTTTTATCACTTTGAGAAATATCCACATTGGATTTTTTCTTTTTTTTCTTCTGCTTCCAACATACCTCATCCGTTTTTCTATTTTGTATATTCCTACAACATTTCTTGAAATGATGTTTCTTATTCTTCTTGTTGTCACAAGTATTCGATTCATACAAAATAAGAAAGAGAGAGAAAACAAAAAAGAAATATTTCTTTCTCTTTTCCAAAAAAATAAAACTTTTTTTTATGCTCTACTTCTTTTTCTTTCCGGAGCAACCATTTCTGCCTTCATATCACCACATCTTATTTCTGCGCTTGGAGAGTGGAAAGCATTTTATGTTGAACCGATTCTCTTTGGTTTTTTGCTTGTTCTCAATTTTTCTAAAGAAAAAAAAGATAACCTACAAAAATATATTTTTCTTCCTCTTATCATTTCTGGCACTCTTACCGCAATACTTGGAATATATCAACACTTTACTGGCTGGATGGTACCTTGGGATTTCTGGGAGAATAGAAATACCTTCAGAGTTACGGGCTGGTATGGATTCCCAAATGCAGTAGGAATTTTTCTTGCACAAATCTTCCCCCTTGGAATATATATGACTATTACAAACTGGAAAGAAAAAAATTTTTCTTTTATTCTTTCTTCTCTGTATATTCTCCTCTGCCCGCTTGCTCTTCTTTTTGCAAAAGGATCAGGACCAATACTTGCACTCTTTTCTGGAATTACTCTTTTTCTTCTTTTCTCTAAAAAAACACGAGGCGTGACTTTGGCACTTGGAAGTCTTGGAATATTTTTTCTCTTCTTCCTTTCCTCTTTTGATCCTCTGCAAAATGAGATAACTATGCAAGACCGATCAGGACAACTTCGCGTAGAAATGTGGGCAGAGACGGTTGAGTATTTACAAACTCATCCAATTCGTGGAGCAACTCTTGCAAACTACTCAGACGAAATTGCTCCTTGGAGAATCCAAAAAGATATTGAAATTTTTCACCACCCACATAATATTTTTCTTACCATGTGGGTCAATATTGGAATAATTGGGCTCATTGGATTTATTTGGATTCTTGTTTGGTTTTTTCGTACTGCATGGAAAGAAAAACCAAATAAAAATATATATATCCTTTTTCTTTTTGCTACCCTCTTTTCTTGGTTAGTCATGGGTCTTGTAGATTCGCCGTATATTAAAAATGATTGGTCCATACTTTTTTGGACATATATTTCCCTTTTATTCATACATAACTTAGAAAAATATGACATGGAGGACACAAAAAGTTAAAAATCTTGCAAACACACTTCTCTCTCTTAAAGGTGAAGAAGAAATGCTCACCTTTCTTCGTGATCT
>JAZDMW010000019.1:0-7078 GCA_043800545.1 Candidatus Magasanikiibacteriota bacterium
AAATAATAATGTCAAAGAATACACCATTATGACAACAGGAATAGCAATTAAAAATGAGTAAAGCAAGGATGAAAAAAGTTTTTGTCTATTCATAAAAAAATAAATTACTCCCTAATATAATAGTATGACATTATTATATCACAAAAATGATGCGGTGAATATGTAAAGATTAAAAAACAATGTGCATAACACATTGTTTTTTCTTTTATTCCTTTTTTTATCCTTACATCATTCCCATTCCAGGCATTCCCCCACCCATTCCTGACATTCCATTTGAGTCCTTCTTTGGAAGCTCAGTGACAACCGCTTCAGTCGTCAAAATCATTCCCGCTACAGACACTGCATTTTGAAGTGCACTTCTGGTGACTTTTGTAGGATCAATAATACCAGCAACTACCATATCTTCATAATTTCCAGTTGCAGCATTGAATCCAAAATTTCCTGTATTTCTTTTTACTTGATCCACAATTACAGAACCTTCGTATCCTGCATTTTGTGCAATAATATACAATGGAGCCTCAAGTGCTTTCTTTAAAATGTTAACAGCAATCATTTCTTCATCATCAAGATTCAAATTGTCAAGAACACTGGATGCTCGAAGAAGTGCAACTCCACCGCCTGGAACAACACCCTCTTCTACCGCAGCTTTGGTAGCTCCGACAGCATCTTCAATTCTGTGTTTTACCTCTTTCATTTCTGTCTCAGTAGCAGCACCAACTTTAATAACCGCAACTCCACCAGCAAGTTTTGCCAAACGTTCTTGAAGTTTTTCTCTTTCAAATTCAGAATCATTTTTCTCAATAAGAGAACGAATTTGATTTACACGAGCATCAATTGCACTTTGTTGTCCTCTTCCTTCTATGATCGTTGTTTGTTCTTTTGTAGCAACTACTTTTCTTGCTCTTCCAAGGTTCTCTAAAGTCGCAGTCTCCAATTTCAGCCCCATGTCTTCACTCATATATGTTGCTCCAGTTAAAGCAGCAATATCTTGAAGCATTTCTTTTTTTCTATCTCCAAACCCTGGAGCTTTTATTGCCAAAACATTAAAGGTTCCACGAAGCTTGTTTACCACAATCGTTGTCAGTGCTTGTCCATCCAAATCTTCTGCAATAATGACTACTTCTTTTTTCCCTGTTTCTGCCACTTTTTCTAAAATTGGAAGCATCTCATCAACTGAAGAAATCTTCTTGTCTGTTACCAAAATATATGGATCTTCATAATCTGCTTCCATTCTCTCAGAATTCGTAACCATGTATGGAGAAATATATCCTTTATCAAAACGCATGCCTTTTACCGTTTCAATTTCCATTCCAAAAGATTGTGATTCTTCAACAGTAATCACTCCGTCTTGACCAACTTCACGCATAGCCTCAGCAATCTTTGTTCCAATTTCTTTATCATTTGCAGAAATAGAAGCAACATGAGCAATTTCATCGTCCTCCACTCTTTTAGAAATATTTTTTTGGAGTTCTTCTACAATAGCATCAGAAGCTTTATGCAATCCACGATTCAAGGCAACTGGATTTGTACCTGCAGCCACATTCTTCATTCCTTCATGAACAATAGCCTGTGTAAGTACGGTTGCTGTTGTAGTACCATCTCCAACAACATCATTTGTCTTACTCGCAACTTCTTTTACCAATTCCACTCCCATATTTTCCACTCTATCCTCAAGTTCAATCTCCTTTGCAACCGTCACACCATCTTTTGTAATGATTGGAGCACCAAAACCACGATCCAAAACAACATTACGTCCTTTTGGACCAAGTGTTACTTTGACAGTATTTGCAAGAGCATCTACTCCACGTACGAGAGCATGTCTTGCATCATTGCTATATTGAATATTTTTTGCCATATAATTGTTATGCTATTATTCCTAAAATTTCATCTGCATCAAATATTTTATAATCCTCTCCATCAACATGGACTTCATCTCCTCCCCATGATTTTACCAAAACCTTATCTCCAGCTTTTACAGAAATAGATAATACGGTTCCAGAATCAGTCATTTTTCCCGGACCAACAGCGATGACTTCTCCTTCGGTCTTTTTTTCTTTATCTGCATTTTCTGGTAATACAATACCAAATTTTGTCACCTCTTCCTCTTTTGCAAGACGGATGAGCACTCTATTCCCCAATGGTTGAATTGGCATATATATATAATTAATGAATACATTTATCACTCTATTATTTTGAGTGATAATTCAAGATACATTTTAATAAATTCACCAAAAAAGTCAAGCTCACTCCTTTCAATTTATCCACAAATGAAAAAAGCTCCTCAAGTGGCCAGGATTACCGTCTATATGAGATATCGTGATGCCTGTCAGATACACGGTATCAAATAGCGAGTATACCTAGCCACTTCAAGAGCCTTTGAAGTACTCCTCTACTTTAGCCTATTCCCATTTTTTTGTCAACAGCCCCAAAACGATCCCAACAAATACCCCCATTCCTGTCATTCCAACATACGACGAAAAGAAAAAATGATCAAAAAGAAAAAATGGCAAACAGGAAATACTAATCCATACAAAAAGAAATGGAAATTGTATTCTTTTTTTTATTGTATAAAAAAACAATAAACACATTGATAAAAATAACAGACTTCCAATAATTCCAAACTCTACAAGTCCAAGCAAAAATACATTATGAACTGGTGCATAAGAAAAAACAGACTGCGAAGGAAAATACTTTTCTAATGCAAAAGTATAATTTCCAATTCCTACACCAAGCCAGGGTTGCTCTGCAAATACTTGGAGAGATTCTGTATATCCACTCACTCGGTATGCAATGGATTGTGTTTCGTATACTGTATTCCCAACAATTCTCGTTTTTACAAGTGGGAAAAAAGCAATGATACAAAAGAGAAGAACACAAAAGAGAGTCAAAAAAATATTCTTATACAATAAAAATTCTTTTTTATATATTTTCCAAAAAATAAAACCAAGAAAAAAACAAATGAGCGACATCCACGCAGAACGACTCATAGAAAAAAATACTCCCAAAACTTGTATAACCAAAACACTGGAGAAAAATATATTTTTTTTCTTGAAACACTCAATAAAAAGTACGGTAATAATCGTAGTCAGAACTAAATATCCACCATATATATTTGGATGAGAAAATGCCCCATAGGCACGGAGATACCTCCCGGATTCTGTTACAATAACTGAGGTTCCACTCTCAGAAGCGAGATGCTCTGTAAGTCCGAACCATTTTGATGCAAATGTATCTTGTAAAAAAAATTGTCCAATTCCAAATATACCTTGTATTGCTCCACCAAAAAGAAAATAAAATACTATTTGTTTTTTGTCTACCAAAGAACTGGAGAGAAAAAATACAAGCAAAAATGCTTGAACAAACCATACCAATGATTGTAAATAGACATCTGTTCGGAGTGACCAAAACACCCCTATAAATAAAAAGAAAAAGAAAAAAATGAATATCCAATATACAGGAGTTTTCAATATTTCTTTTGAATAATTCTTTTTCTGTAAAAATATATACACAAGAAAACAAACTACAGAAATCCAAAAAATTCCTTGTGAAAAAAAGAAACCCAATGTTCCCCATTGTTGTTTTATTCCAGAGACAAACGTCTCATTAACAATATATATTGTTTGCCAGGGAAGCAAAAAAACAAAAGCATTCAAAAATGTTTGAAAATAATTTTTCCATTTTTCATTTTTGTCCATACATTTCAATTCTCTTTATCCATTCATTTTTATAGAATAACCGTCTATCATTTCCATGAAATTTGAGCATATGATCATTTACCACAATAGATTTGTCTTCCCTATCCTTCAATAAATTATTCATCTCAAGCTTTTTCTTTTGCATTTCCATCATTTGTTCTTGTACCAAATCTCCATAACCATCTCTCCACCCTCGTTCAAAGAATATACGTATGTATTTTATTATGAAATTTTCCTTCACCCGCAGGAGTGGGTGAAACATATATTCTTCTCGTATGTTTGGTAAAAAATGCTTTAACCAATATTTATTTTCTTTGAGTATCCTCTGATACAAGGTATGTGGATCCATGAGTGGAACTAAATTCACAATCCAATATGCTAAATATATATCTTTTTCTGGAAGAGCTAAAGAAGAAAAATTTAAAGAATCCTCAGTTACAAAAAAACTTAAACATATTTTATTTTTTTCCTTTCCCTTTTTAATTCGCATACGAAGAAGTCCCATGAAAAATAAAGAAAAAAAACGAACCATCCAAATTCTTCGTGGTTGTGTAATAATGAGCACATCAATGTCACTTTCATTCCTTGTAGAAATAAAAAACTGATTACAAAGAAAGACAGCACGGATATACGGTATATACTGAAGTATCTGTACGGCCCTTTGTGCCCGTTTTATTTTCTCGTGCAAAATCCATTCCTTCTCCATTCTGCTTTCTGTGGCATTTTCACTTCCAAGAAGGAAATAGAGTCCATTCTTTTCTCCAATTTCTTGTTTTTCCACGAGATGAGAGAGCTCCTCAAAAAAATAACTTTTGTGTACCTTTCCACTTTCCTTCCACAAAAATGAAAACAATTCCTCTCTGGTTAATGGATAGTGAAATATATCAAAATACGAAAGTGTATCAATAATTGCTTTTTTCATACTACACATAGTGTATAAGAAAGTATGAAATGAGTAAAGAAAGAACACCGTTTTACGGTGTTCTTTGTATTATGAATCCTTGAGAGTATCGAGGGTTGCGGAGGTTTCAATCTGTGTATGAGGAAGCTTTACTTCCTTTTCTATACCTCGACGAACCACAGAATCATAAACCAACATTTTTTCTTCACCGATTTCATATACCTGATCACGTGACACTAAAAACTCTTTTGCAGAAAGGACTGGTCCTTTTACAAAATATTGAACAATATTTTGTGCATCTACATCGAGAACAATATCATTTACATGTCCCAAGTATGTCCCAGACTTGGTTTCTACACGAAGACGTTTTAACTGTTTATATGAAATACGCATATGAAATTGTTAATTAAGGAGTTTTCCTTCTTTTACATCATCATGTTTTTTGAACACAATAATCTGTTGTACCAAAGTAAACAAAGTAGAAATAAACCAATACAGCAATAATCCACCAGGGAGAGAAAAACCAATAATGAGTGTCAAAATAGGCATCATCACGGTCATTTGCTTATTCATCATAGCAGCCATATTTTCATCAGCCCCACCAGTACCAGCAACCGTAGGAGCTCGCTTTTTGGTAAACATTTTTGCTTGATAATATTGAGCTGCAGCAGCGAGTGCACCAAGAACAAATTGAGGTTTCTCCAAATCTAAAAGTCCAAAGAAGAGTGGATTGATACTTTCTGGGCGAGAAACAAATGAATACAACATGTGAAAATCTTGTGCAGGATTCAATGCATCACGCAGTACCCAGTACAATGCCAAAAATATTGGCAATTGAATAAGGAGCGGTAAACAAGAACCAAACGGATTTACCTTATGTTCTTTATACAATTTCATGGTTTCTTGTGCCACCGCCTGTTGGTCTCCTTTCTGTTTTTTCTTTAATTCATCAAGTTTTGGTTGAAGTTCTGTCAAAGACTTTTGTGCTTGAATCGCTTTTGTATTTGTTGGTAAAAGTGCGAACTTCATGATGATGGTGATAAGGATAATCACCACACCAACATCTGGAATAATATTATACAATCCAACAAAGCCATTAAATATTGGCTGTGTGAGGAGAAAAGTAAAAAGTTCTTTCATAAAGATAAAAAAGTATGAATGAAAAGAATAACAAAATTATTCTTCAGTTTCGTCAGCTTTCTCTTCAACTGTTTCTACAGATTCAACTTCTTCTTTCTTTTCATTTTCAACAACATCAATCTTCCAACCAGTGAGGTCAGAAGCAAGGCGAACATTCTGTCCACCACGACCAATAGCTAATGAAAATTGGTCAGCAGGAACGCGTACAATCGCTTCCTTTGTGTCTTCTTTTAATTCAACACTTTCTATCTTTGCAGGAGAAAGAGCTTCCTTAATATATTCTTTTGGATTTTCTTTATATTGAATCACATCAACTTTCTCTCCACCAAGTTCTTCAATAATAGTCGTTATACGACTTCCACGTTGTCCAATACAAGCTCCGATTGGATCAATAGACTCATCTTCAGTAGAAACAGCAACCTTCACACGTGAACCTGGATCACGAGCAATTCCTTTTATTTCTACTTCACCAGATTCAATTTCTGGAATTTCTTGTTCCATTACTGAAGAAATCATTCTTGTCGTCGCACGAGAAAGAATAATTTGCGGACCACGAACACTTTCTTCTACACCAAGAACAAAAAATCTCATACGTGCCCCTGGTTTATAAAATTCACCACGAATTTGCTCCTTTGGTGGAACAATACCATTAATTTTTCCAAGATCAATAATAACCACACCACTGCGATCTTTCTTTTGCACTGTTCCTTGAACAATAGTTCCTTCTTGTTCCTTGAAATCTTCAAGAACAGCACCTCTTTCTGCTTCACGAAGTTTTTGTATAATAACTTGTTTTGCAGTTTGTGCAGCCATGCGTCCAAATTCTCCAGGCACTGGTTGTTCTAACTCTAAAGTATCTCCAACTTTTGCTGTTTTTTTAAATGTCTTTGCTTCTGTAAGCATCATTTCTGTTTTTGGATTAAACTTTGTTAAATCCTCAACATCCTCCTCAGTGAGTTCTCTTCCCTGATCAAGAGCATTTTCTCGTCTTCGTGTCATTTCTTCTTGGTCATGAAGAAGTTTTTCTTCAGCAATATCTTCTACCACTTCTTTTATATCCCAAACTTTCATGTCTCCTGTTTCCACATCATATTCTACCTTCAAGTTCTGTTGACGGTTTCCAAAGTCTTTTCTGTATGCTGCTCCAAGAGCTGTTTGAAGCGCATCAAGCACCTCTTCGTAATCTAGACCCTTTTCATGACAAATTGCCTCAATTGCTTTCTTTATTTCTGATGACATATATTTAAATAAATTATTTTCTTACAAAAAAAGGAGCATTTCACTATGCTACCTTACTAAAGCAAGTATAACACAAGAAAACAACCCTGTCAATACATATCCA
>JAZDMW010000024.1:0-5745 GCA_043800545.1 Candidatus Magasanikiibacteriota bacterium
GCTGGTATTATGATAACCAAGGAAAACAAGCCTGGATTAAAACAAAGTCCAGAACCTATTCTGTTGATGGACAAGAAATCCTCCCACAGAGCTTTGCTACCGCTTTCCTCTATACCTACACCCCTCATATACAAGGAAACAAAAACTTTTGGACTCTTTGGCAAAAATGGTTTGAGGTAACGTATCCAAATGGAAGTTTGCTCAAAACAAAAACATCACCTGATGTATACCTTGTAAAAGATGGAAAGAAAAGAAAAATTGCAAATATGATTGCACTTGTGACTCGTTTTGATCCAAAAAATATTATTGAGGTTCCTGAGGCAGAGCTTGCCAAATATACCATTGCGTCAGATATCTCTTTACCAAACTATTCCATTTTGAAACAAGGATCCAAATATTACCTCCTTGATGGTGAGACCCTCCGTCAATTTGCAAGTGCCGACGTATTTAAGCAAATTGGATACAATCCAGATGAAGTTATAGAAGTCAGTAGTGCAGATATATCTGGATACTCGATGGGAATCACGATTCAAGCAAATGAACAAAACATTACAGGACGACTTCTCCAAACTCAAGAAGGAAGTCTCTATTATGTAAAAGGAAATATTGCACAGTATGTTCCAAATGAAGCCATTGCAAAATCTCATTTTCCTGGAATCACAAAAGAAACCACAACATTCGCAAATATATTAAAATATGAATCTGGGAATCCACTCCTCTTTGCTGATGGTACTCTCATGGGAATGAATGACACAAAAAAAATATACGTTATTGAAAATGGAGAAAAAAGACATATCCCAAATGAAAAAATATTTGCAGGCCTTGGATATAGCTGGAAAAATATTATATGGGTAGATTCTTCCATTGGAATACTCCACCAAAATGGAAAGCAAATGAATATGCCGGACACGCTTCTCCGTATGGATATGTCAAAAGAGGATGCAAATATTGAGGTTGCAGAAAATACAATCACTCCACCTTCCACAAAACTCATACAATTTGAAGAAAATGGAAAAATGTATACCACTCCAGCTGATGAAAAGAAAATAACAGGTCCAGTATACAATACAGATATTGAAAGCTATGTTATTGCAGAATACGAGACAGGAAAAGTACTCGCATCAAAAAATGCTGACTCGAGAAGACCAATGGCATCTTTTGCAAAAGTGTTAACTGCCTATGAACTCATGGAACAAAACATTCCTATTACTTCTCCTGTAACATACGTTCAAGCGAAACACAATTCTCCTTATGATGAATTTCGTGTAGCTGATGGTGAACAAATTCGTAATAGGGATCTCCTCTATTCACTTCTTGTTTCCTCTCTCAATACTCCTGCTCTTATTCTTGCTGATCAGGTTGGTGGTGAAGAAAAACTCGTACAATCTCTCAACACAAAAATAAATACTCTTTCACTCACAAGAACACACTTTGAAGATGTTGCTGGAACAGATATTAATACCTATACAACAGCCAATGATTATTTAAAAATATTTAAGAAATCTATTCAAAATGCAGAAGTGTCACGAATACTCAACCTGGCAAACTACATGTATTATGAATCCAAGGATTTGGATGGATACCGTGTTCACCAAGATTCCCATACCAATGGCTTGAAAAAAACAGCTGAAGGGTATACAGTACTGGAAAGTAAAACTGGATATCTCTATGAAGCAGGATATAACCTGGCTATGGTAGTAGAGAGAAATACAGATAAAAAGAAATTTATTATCATAACCCTAGGGAATCCAAATTACGATACACGATACGAAGGACAAGATGCTCTCACCCATTGGGTACTCAAACAATTTTAATTACTCCTATGCCTATTGTTTTTGCCGGAATTGCCCCCCACTCTCCCCTTCTTCTTGAACATGTTGGGAAGGAAAAAACAAATGACCTCAAAAAAACACTTCAAGGGCTTCACAAACTTGAAGAAGAATTGTATTTGTCTGAGCCTGATGTTCTTTTCCTTATTTCTGATCATAATAAACTGTACCATGAAATATCTGTAATCATTGGGAATGAAACTCTTCATTCTTCACTTGAAGAAGTCGGAGATCTCACGACCAAAGAATCTTGGCCTGGTTCCCCTATTATTGCATCAAAAATTGCAACCAGTATACGAAAGGATGGACATGCCCTGCATATTGGATATAATGAAAAATTGAGTTATGGATCTTGTATCCCTCTTTTGTTTCTGACAAGACATATGAAAAAACTCCCTGTTGTTCCTTTTGGACCTGGTGAGCTCGAGTCAAAAGAACTCTTTCATATTGGTGCAGACATAAAGACATTTTGTTTTGAAGAAAATACACGGGTAGCCATTCTCGTCACAGGAAATGGTGCACATACCCTCTCAGAAAAATCTCCAGCAGGTTATCATCCAGATGGAGAAATATTTGATACATCAATTATTAGTCACCTCGAGACGAAAAATACACTTGGAATTGTAAATTTTGATGATACTGTGCAACTCAATGCAAAACAATCTTTATATCATCCCCTCTTAGTGCTCCTCGGCGCACTCAAAAATACAAACTTCACATTCAAGAATTTATCCTATGAACATCCTCACGGTGTAGGATATCTTGTTGGAAATTTTGAATTATCCTAAATTGCATGTTTGCGCAAGTAATACCGTTTCGTCGCCTGCCATCACAATTTGAAACGCTTCTCTACAAAGTTCCAAAAGAAATGGAAGAACACATCGTTATTGGACAAATTGTTCAAATACCATTTCGGAA
This sequence comes from Candidatus Magasanikiibacteriota bacterium, assembly GCA_043800545.1. Lineage (GTDB taxonomy): Bacteria > Patescibacteriota > Patescibacteriia > Magasanikbacterales > UBA922 > 1-14-0-20-39-34. The sequence continues at coordinate 2,748 of JAZDMW010000024.1, forward strand.
AACCAATGCTCTTGGCATTGTTTTTTCGTTTTCTGATGCAGAAGAAACAAATATACAAAACATTCGGGATATTGATGGCATACTCTCTCCTTCACTTCTTTCCTCAGAGAACCTCGTATGGTATAGAGAACTTGCACAATTGTATCATGCTCCTCTCAATACGATTCTTGAGAGAGCACTTCCTCCACTTCAAAAAAGAAAATTAAAAAAACTAGAATCTTTTTCTCCATCAAAAGCTCAGGGTGTTCAGACAAAAAACACCTATTTTCTGTATACCAATGAAGAAGAAAGAAAAGAATTTTTAAAAACATTGAAAACAGGAAAAATACTTATCCTTGTTCCAGAAAAAAAATATATTGAGTCACTTTTTTTATTTTTCCAGGAAAATAATATCCCCGTATACGAATGGCAGAGCGACCTTTCACCAAAAAGCCAGTTTACCAATTGGTTTCAAATTCTGCAGATGGAAAATGGAGTTGTTATTGGAACTAGAAATGCTTGTTTTCTTCCACTCGAAATTTTTTCTCAAGTTGTAGTAGATTTTGAACACAATGGGAATCATAAACATTGGGACCAATCTCCCCGATTCCATGCAAAGGATATTCTTGAATTATTTTCAAAAAAATATCCTCTCCATATTACGTTTATGAGTTTTTCTCCAAGCCTTGAGGCATATAAAAAAATATACGAAAACACTCTTGCACTTGAACCACAAGAAAAAACTCCAACATCGCCTCAAGACATGCTCTTTTCTCCAGTGAATCATAATATTGAGGTTATTGATATGAGCGACGAAAAGAAAGGAAATAATTATTCTTTTCTTTCATACAATACGGCTGAGGCGATTCAGGATGCCCCAGGTGATGTGTTTATATACATAAACAGAAAAGGATTCGCAACATCGCTTCTTTGCGACTCTTGTGGCAAAGCTGTCCTCTGTGACAAATGCCAACTTCCAATGGTGTATCATGAACGCGAAAGAAAACTGAAATGTCATTATTGTCATATACAGAAAACCTCTCATATCCTTTGTGAATCCTGTGGAAAAGGAACACTCCAGAATCGTGGATTTGGTACTGAAGCTGTTGAGAAGGAAATGAAAAAAATCCAAAAAGACATGGATACATTAATCATTCGTATAGATAGTTCAATAGAAGAAGCAAAATATCCATTTGATGAACCACAGAAAAAAATAATTATTGGAACACAAATGGCATTTCAGTTTTTGAATTGGGAAAAAATATCTACCATTATTTTTATCGATGTTGATCGCGAGCTTGCACAAGCAGAATTTTCTTCCACAGAAAATGTTTGGCATACCATACAAGAAACTCAATATTTTAGAAAACAAGATTCACGATTCCTTATCCAAACACAAAACAAAGAACATCTCATTTTCCGTTCACTTACCAACCCTGACCGATTCTATAGAACAGAACTGAATCTCCGAAAATCCTTGGGATATCCCCCATATGCCTTTCTTACCCGTTTTTTCATTGGACAAGAGACAAAAGACAGAGCTTTGAGCGAAGCTGAGACGACCGCAAAACGGCTTATGGACGCCTTGACAAAAACACAAAAATCCGTTATGATACACCCTCCTTTTGAGATGCACCCTCTGTACTTCCGAAATAAGTATTGGTATTGTATAATAGCTAAGATGAAGAATGACAACTCTTTCGAAGATACCCTATTTTTGAACAAACTCCTGTCTCCCCAATGGAAAACAGATCCAAACCCTCTCTCACTTTTATCTCCATAATATGATTTTGCCAATAACAAAACTGCCAAACGAAAATCTTCGTCAACCGTCTCAAATAGTAGACACGGCTTTTTTGTTAACCGATGAAATACAAAATTTTATTGATCAGATGATTCCCACGATGTATGCTGATGATGGTATTGGATTGGCTTCTCCCCAAGTTGGAAAAAATATCCAAATTTGTGTGATTGGACAAAAAGCACTTCCAGCAAAAATAAAAATACAGAACGGAACTCTTGATAATTCAAAGGACCTTATTTTGGTAAATCCAAAATTTAAACCAATGAGCAGAAAAAAAGAAGTAGACATAGAAGGTTGCCTTTCTGTTCCAAAAATATTTGGAAAAGTTCGCCGTTATAAATCTATATCAGTTACTGCATTAGACAGAAATGGAAATCCTTTAGAATTTGAAGCAAATACCTATTTTGCAAGAGTCATACAGCATGAAATCGATCATCTCCAGGGAATCCTGTTTATTGATAAAGCAAAAGAACTCTACAGAGAAGAATAAAATAATCACATGAATACAAAAATCCCCCTTATATTTTTTGGAACTCACGAATTTGCAAAAACCATATTAGAAGGACTTCTTCAAAGTCCTCTTTATGATGTAGAATTGGTTGTGACACAACCAGATCAGCCTGTTGGAAGAAAAAAAATCATGACTGCACCTCCAGTAAAAATTCTTGCGGAGAAAAATAATATTCCTGTTGTACAGCCAGAGACGTTAAAAAATTATATTTTCCAAAATAAAAAATCTTCAATTGGTGTAGTTGCACAATACGGAAAAATCATTCCTCAGTCTGTCTTGGATCAATTTGAACTTGGACTTATCAATACTCACACATCGCTTCTTCCAAAATACCGTGGAGCTTCCCCAATTCAATCAGCACTCATGAATGGAGAAACAGAAACTGGGGTGTCAATTATGCTTTTAGATGAAGGAATGGATACAGGCCCTCTTCTTGCACAAAAAAGTGTGGATATTCTTCCTGATGAAACCTATTTAGAATTAGACACAAAACTTGCAATCATTGCGAGTGAACTTCTCCTTTCTACCATTGAACCCTATGTTCGAGGAAAAATAAAACCACAACCACAGGAGAATACAGAAGCAACTCCATGTAGACTTCTTTCACGTGACGATGGACGTATTGATTGGAAGAGCATGAATGCAACAGAAATATACAATCAATACCGCGGACTTACTCCATGGCCCGGTGTTTGGACAACTCT
>JAZDMW010000037.1:0-4707 GCA_043800545.1 Candidatus Magasanikiibacteriota bacterium
GCTACTTTATTTTAAAAAAAACATGAGTTTGATTCTCATGCCATGTTGGAAACCCCGGGAGTAGCGTAGCGTATCCCGGGGAGGAGGTCATTTGTTATCCTATTGTATCAGATTCAGCTATGGGGGCTGATTCTGAGTTTCAACTGTCGACGGGAGAATTCAGTGAGCTACGAGCAGGGTTTTTTGGATCGTCTGTCGGGGAAGGAAATTGCTCTTGTCAGGGCGATTCGGACTTTTGGAAATGTTGACCGGAGACAACTTCAGCGACATCTTGGACTTGATTGTGCTGAGCTCGGGGGCCTCCTCGGTGGGTATCTTGCGAAGCAGGAAGCACACCGAGTGCAGATCATCAAATGCACGAAGCCCGAGAGGAGGTTCAAGCTCAGGACTTGGGAGTGGGTGGGTGGAGGACTCGAAATTCCTCAGCCTGTCCATCAGTCCAAGAAGAGGCCTCCTCGTCGTCTCCATGCAGATGTCCCCGTGACGTCCCTTCGTCGTCGTGACGAATACGTTCGCCAACCCCATCGCGCCTACAGCGAATGACCAGCTGAGGGCGCCCCCACCAAAAAAGACCCGAGGTGTAACAACCTCGGGTCAATCAATTATATTTCGATTTGTAGGGATATTGGACAGTGATCTGATCCCACAATGTCTTGATGGATATTTGCACCTTTGAGGTGTTTTTTTGTTTTGTCATTTACCCAGAAATAATCAATACGCCATCCAACATTTCTTTCTCTTGAACGGGTTTTCATATCCCACCAGGAGTAGGAATCTTTTTTATCTGGGTAAAAGTATCGGTAGGTATCAATAAATTTTTCTTTTGCAATTTCATCAAGAAGTTTTCTTTCTTTCATCATGAATCCAGAATTATTTTCATTTGCTTTTGGTCGTGCGAGGTCAATTTCATTGTGGGCAGTGTTCAGATCCCCACAAAAAATTATTTTTTTACCAGTAGCATCAAGTTTTTTGATGTATTGTATGAATGCTTTATAAAATTTTATTTTGTACTCAAGTCTTTCTTCGTCTCGTCCTCCATTTGGAAAATAAATGTTCAGAAGAATAAAATTTGTATATTCAAGCTGTACGATTCTTCCTTCTTTGGATAAAAGAGTATTTCCAAAATCTGTTTTTACCTGTATTGGTTTTTCTTTTGTGTAAATAACCACTCCACTGTATCCTTTTTTTTCTTTGTCACAATTCCAAAAGGATTGGTATTCTAACGGAGATTGAAGTGTGTCACTGAGCGAGGTGGGGTCTTGTACCTTTGTTTCTTGAAGGCAAATAATGTCAGAATTTTCTTTTTTGAGCCAATCAAGAAATCCTTTTTTTTCTACAGCACGTATCCCATTTACATTCCAAGATGTAATTTTAATAGTTTTTTTCATAGGTATTTCATTAGATATTCCATAGTAATAATACCTTATTCTCCCCTTTCTGGGAAGATTTCTTTCCTGGAAAGTTTTCCACAATTGGGTACTCTTGTAAAGTTATATAAAAACTGTTATATTCTCATTATCAAAAATCAATAAAATATATAATATGCACGACTACGACGCAACCAAACAAATGGTATTAGATCACATGCAAAAAATGTTTGAAGAAATTGAAGCTGAGGCAGTCATGTCTCATCAAGAAAAATATGCACTTCTTGAGGATGCATTTGAGAATGCTACAGATACTGATGAACTTCGAGTTGCCTTTGATCAATGGTACATGGATCATGCAGAAGATATTGGGCTTGATATGCTTGCCGATGAAATTTGGGATCAGGCACTTTCTGGAGAGGGAAGCTCACCAGATGCGTATATTTCAGATGATGATGACTTTGACTTCGAAGAAGAGGATGATCAAAGTGAAGATGAAGATTTAGAAAAAGAAATTTAAAAAAATAAAATACCCTTTACAGAAGGGTATTTGTTTTGTATGATTGGAGTGATATTCATTTAAATTATAGAGATATGGAATCATTAAAAAACATTGCAAAAAAACTTGTCGCAGATGGAAAAGGAATCCTTGCGGCAGATGAAAGTTTTTCTACTATTGAGAAACGTTTCCAAAAAATTGGAATTGAGTCTACTGAAGAAAATAGAAGGAATTATCGGGAAATGCTTTTTTCTACCCCTCAAATTGAAGAGTATGTGAGTGGGGTAATTTTGTTTGACGAAACTGTGCATCAACATACAAAAGCAGGATTGAGTTTCCTTGGTTTGTTGAATGAAAAGGGGATTATTGCTGGAGTCAAAGTAGATGAGGGTTTGGAACCTCTGAGAGAATCACCAGAAGAACAAGTTACCAAAGGGCTAGAACATTTGGATGAAAAATTGAAAAAATATGCTGAAATGGGAATTCAATTTGCAAAGTGGAGAGCCGTTTTCACGATAAGTGAAAATTTTCCTTCAGATGCAGATATGCGGGTAGATGCTGAGCGCCTGGCTGAGTATGCAAAAATGTGTCAGGAGAACCATATTGTCCCAATTGTAGAACCAGAAGTGCTTATGGATGGCAGTCATACACAGGAACGCTGTTATGAGGTCACTGAGCTTGTTTTAACGCATGTTTTTGACGAGTTGATAAAAAGGTTCGTAGATTTAGAAGGTATGCTCCTGAAGCCAAATATGGTCATTGCAGGCTCTGAAAATCCACAAAAAGATATTCCAGAGGAGGTAGCCGAGAAGACTGTAGATTGCCTCATAAAACAGGTTCCTGCTGAAATCCCTGGAATTGTATTCCTTTCTGGTGGACAGGGGGAAGAAGAATCGGCTTTGAATTTGAATGCTATAAATAAGACAGGAAAGCCTCATGCCTGGAAATTGACCTTTTCTTTTGGAAGGGCTCTCCAGAATTCTGCTCTTGAAACCTGGGCTGGAAAAGATGAAAATGTAGAAAAGGCACAAAAGATATTTTATGCTGTGGCTGAGAGAGCAAGTCATGCTTCTTTGGGAAAGTTGTAGAAGAAAAATTGACACTTTTCTCACACGGGTATATACTAAAAACATGTTCATTGAACATGTTTTTTTATTCTTTATGGATATTTCAATATTTAAAAAGATTGGCCTATCGGACAAAGCCGCACAGGTATATATGGCTTTGCTTCAGCTTGGCCCAAGTTCTGTAAGAAAGCTTGCAGAATACACGGAGATTAATAGGGGAACAACGTATGATATTTTAAAAGAACTTCAGGAAAGTGGAGTGGTTCATTTTTTCCAAAAAGAAACCAAGCAACAATTTGTTGCAGAGAATCCAGAAAAAATATTTTCAATTATAGAAAATAAAGAAAGAGAATTGGAAAGAACGAAAAAAGAAATAGAGAAAACACTTCCAGAATTGAAAGCGCTCTATTTTGGTGGAGGATCACGTCCTGTTGCAAAATATTTTTCTAAAAAAGAAATTGTACTTATTTTGGAAGATGTTTTGAACACCTGTGAACAAACTGGGGATAAGATGTATAGAATTTATTCTACTGGTGAAATTCGGAAATATTTGTATAAAGATTTTTCAGATTTTTCAGATATTCGTATTAAAAAAAGTATTCAAGTAAAAGTAATCGCTGTTGGAGAGGGTGGAGAACTTCGTGGTTTTGATGAAAGAAAATGGTTAAAAGTAGAAAATAAAAAACCAACATATATTCTTATATATCCAGGAAAGACAGCGTATATATCCCTTGATGCGAATGGCGAACCGCTTGGTGTTGTTATTGAAAATGAAGGAGTTTGCGAAATGCAGAAAATAATTTTTGATCAATTGTGGAATACTTTATAAAAATATGTACGTACTTGATTTTGATAATACACTCTATAATACGCATGCAATGGTTTCTGAAATTGAAAAAGTTTTAGCATCTTTTCATGTGAGTACAAATCATATTCAGGAATCTTTAGAACTTGCTATTCGTGGAACGACGGGAAGTGATTATAATTATTCTTTTGAATTACATCAACAAATTTTGGAGGATATGGGGTATGAAAATTTACAGAATTTGACTCCAGAATTAGAAAAGGTTTTTACGCAATCATTTATTTTTGAGGATACATTTTCCTTTCTTGATGAATTAAAAAAACAAAAAGAAAAAATAATTTTATTAACAGCAGGAAATGAAAATTTCCAAAATAAAAAAATAGATCATGCAAATATTCGACAGTATTTCGAAAATGTATTTATTATTAAAAATGGAAAAGAAAAAATTATTCAAGAATTAATTTTGCAAGAAAATCCAGTGTATTGTATTAATGATAGTTTGTATGAAAATATTCAAATAAAAAATAGTGTGATTGGTGTACAGGTAATAACAAAATTTAATAAAGAACGATATACAAAAGAAGAATGTGAATGTTCAAAAATACCATATTTTAATACCTTAACAGAAATTATCCAATATGTCCGAAATCAATAAATCAAAAATAGGAGTGGTAATACTTGCTGCAGGCAGGGGAACACGTCTTGGTTGTGTGGATATTCCAAAAGTAATGATGGAAATTGGAGAAAAACCTATTGTTTTTTACATTGTAGAGACATTAGAAAAAATGGGTTTTTCTGCAGAGCAAATTTGTTTAGTGGTTGGATATCAGAAAGAAAAAGTCATGGAATATTTTGGAAAGAGAGTAATATATGCATTTCAGGAAGAATTGTTGGGAACAGCACATGCTGCCTATACAGGAATAAAAATGCTTCCACAATATGTGGAGGAAGTGCTTGTTATTGGTGGTG
>JAZDMW010000043.1:0-10513 GCA_043800545.1 Candidatus Magasanikiibacteriota bacterium
CTTTTTATACAGAAAAAAGTTTAATGAAACTTCTCAAAACACATGAAGAAAATGGAGATACCTTAACGCTCCTCAGTGCTGAAGTTAAAGATCCAGCAGGACTTGGCCGTGTCATTCATCATCCAAATGGAGATTTTCAAGTTATAGAAAAAGAGTATTTGACTCCTGAGCAGGAAACAATTCACGAAATAAGTACAGGTACATTTGTATTCAAGAGAAATTGGTTTGAAAATATGTTTCCTACCATGCCAAAACTTCAAAAACTTGGAGAATATGGTTTACCAACGACGCTCACACTGGTGAAGGATGAAAAACTTTCATACCATGTTGTGTGTTTAGAAGATGGAAATGAATTTTTTGGAGTAAATACTTTAGAACAACTGGAGGAAGCTCGAAAAAGAAAAAATAATACATAAAATTATGAAAAAAGAATTTTTAACAGGGTCAGAGGTGGTTGTTCGTGCTTGCAAGGATGCAGGAGCTGTTAGCATGTATGGATATCCAATTACACCAGGAACCGAGATCCTTTCCAATTGGATAAAGACAACAGAAAAAAATAACAATTTGAAATATCTTCAAACAGAAGATGAAATTGCTTCTGGTTTTGGTGTGTGTGGAGCCGTAATTGCTGGAGAAAAATCATTTACTGCAACTGCAGGTCCAGGAACGGTATTGATGCAAGATGCAATGAGTATGGCAGACGGAATGAGACTTCCGTTTGTTGCCATTATTGCTCAGCGTGGTGGTCCAAGTTCTGGTACGGTTATATATTCACAGCAAGAAGTGAATCTTGCAATTCATGGTGGAAATGGAGAAGGAATGAGACTAGTGTATTCTCCAAGTAATTTGGAAGAACTCTATGTATTTACGAGAAAAGCTTTTAATAATGCTTGGAAGTACAGATTCCCAACAGTGGTATTGACTGATGGATTTTTGTTAAAAACAAAACAAAATATTTCATTGGATTCTTTGAATGAAAAAAATGAAGATGCTGTTGCTTTGGTAGACGAACATTCACAAAAAAATATACGAAATATTTATACCTTTGAAGAAGAGCTTCATGAATTTTTAGAAAATACAAAGAAAGATTTTGAAAAAATGGCAGAAGCTGTTACAGAATACGAAGTATTTCAAGAAGAAGGTGCAGAGCATATGATTATTGCACACGGAATTGTTGCTGGCGCAGCCAAGGAAGCAATAGAAATATTACGCGAACAGGGAGAAAAAGTTGCACTCTTTATTCCAAAAACTTTGTCTCCTTTTCCAAAAGAAAAATTGAATGAAATTGCAAAAGGAATACATTCATTTTTTGTGGTGGAATCGAGTATGGGGCAATTGAATGATTTGGTAAAACAAAATTGTACAGAAATGAAAGAAATCAAAGGTCTTTTTAAACCAGCAGTTGGAATAGAAGCAGAGGAAATTGTAGAAGCATTCATTCAGAGTAAATAAATATATGTCAAAATATTCTCATTTTTGTCCTGGATGTGGACAACCAATTATTCTTCAAACAATGTATCGTCTATTACAAAAAAGGGGAGAGATTGCACAAGCAGTTTTAGGATTAGACATAGGTTGTTCTCTTCTTGCTTGGGATCTCCTTCCTTTGAATACGTTTCAGACACATCATGGTCGTGTCATTCCTACAATGATGGGGTTTAAACGTGCAAAAAAAGATTCAATAAGTATCGCCTATGCAGGTGATGGTGGTGCATATGCAATTGGACTCCAAAGTCTGCTCTGGTCAGCAAAAAGAAATGAACCGATTACGGTTATTGTTGCAAATAATGCAGTCTATGCAATGACTGGAGGACAGACAGCACCAACAACCATGACAGGACAAAAAACAGATACCTCTCCAAGCGGGAATACAGAAAATCCTTTGCTCGGACCTGAGCTCGTTCGAAGTATGAATAAAAAAGCATATATTGCAAGAGTTTCTGGAGCAGATATTTCTGCACTTACAGATGCATTAGAAAAAGCATTTGATTCTCAAAAGAATGGAAATTTTTCTTTGGTAGAAGTGCTTTCATTTTGTCCAACCAATTGGAGAGTTCAGGGAAAAGAAATGCTTGCCTATGTGGAAAATATGAAAACTATTTTTCCTGTTGGAGAAATACAATAATAATTTTATTTTATGAAATATAATATTCTTTTAGCGGGAGATGGTGGGCAAGGAATACAAACAATTGGAGATATCCTCGCAAAAGCCATGATACAAAATGGACACAATGTGACCCTTATTCCAAATTATGGTCTTGAGCAAAGAGGCGGAGTTTCACTGGTGTTTATTAAAGTTTCCGATGAGGAAATTGTGTATCCAAAATTTTCTTTTGCAGATATACTTTTGGTGTTATCTGAACAAGCCGAGGAAAGAACAATCATGTATAGGGGAGAAAATACAGAAGTTATTAAAAAAGAAGAATACGAAAAGGAAATGAAAGAAAAAGATGTTGGAATAAAAAATGAAAATGTATTTTTTTTGAAAGTACTCACAGAAAAATTGGAACATTTGAATTTGCTGAGAGAAAGTGATGTATTTCAATATCTTCAAGAAAAGTTGAGTAAAAAAATAGGTTGGGAAGAAAATGAAAAAGTTTTTTCAAACAAATAATAAAATTATATGTGTGGAATTGTTGGGTATATTGGACAAAAAAATGCATTGCCTATACTTTTACAAGGGCTACGACGATTGGAATATCGTGGTTATGATAGTGCCGGTATTGCGCTTCGGGATGAAAAAAACATAAATCGTATTCGTTCTGTTGGAAAGATTGATGAACTTTCTGCAAAAATAAATAAAGAGAATCACAATGAAAATATTGGAATTGCACATACGCGTTGGGCAACACATGGTGGGGTCACAGAAAAAAATGCTCATCCACATTATGATGAATCCAAAAAATTAGTCCTCGTACATAATGGAATTATTGAGAATTATAGAGAATTAAAAAAAGAATTTCCCAATGATACTTTTGAATCTGAAACGGATTCAGAAATTTTGGCACATGTCATTGGAAGTGAGTTCGAAAAAGAAACAGAAAAAACTCCTGAGTCTCTTCGCAGAGCAACCGAAAGGGGACTTGCGCGTGTTCACGGAACCTATGGAATTGTGCTGATGCAAAGTGAGGTAGACGATTGTATTATTGCTGCAAGAAAAGGAAGCCCTTTGGTTATTGGTTTTGGAGAAAATGAATATTTTGTTGCGAGTGATGCAACTCCACTTTTACCATACACCAAAAAAGTTATATATTTGGATGATGGAGAAATAGCACAAATTACAAAAAACAGTTTTGATCTTTTTTCTCTTGATGATACGAGTGTAAAAAAAGAAATAGAAGAAATTCTTTGGAATGCAGAAGAAGCAGAAAAACAAGGGTACGAGCATTTTATGTTGAAAGAAATTCATGACCAACCCACGGTGTTTTTAGATGCAATTCGTGGTCGTTATGATATGAAAGAAGGCATGTCACATCTTGGAGGAATCAATATGACGGATGATGAAATGCGAAGTATTAAAAGAATTATTCTTATCGCCTGTGGTACAGCAAGCTATGCAGCTCAAGTAGGAAAGTATGCCTTTGAGCGACTTACGGGCATTCCAACAGAAGTGGATGTTGCCAGCGAGTTCCGTTATCGGGATCCGATTATTGATGAACAGACATTGGTGTTTGGGATATCTCAATCAGGAGAAACAGCAGATACCTTAGCAGCACTTCGTGAAGCAAAAAGAAAAGGCGCCTTCGTGCGTGGCATTGTTAATGTTGTTGGTTCAACGATTGCACGCGAGACTGACGGTGGCACATACATCCACGCAGGCCCTGAGCTCTCTGTAGCGTCGACAAAGGCATATACGAATATGATTGCCATCTTACTCCTCTATGCCCTTCAATTCGGCAGATTACGACGTGTGACAGTGGCAACAGGTGAAAGACTGCTTACCGCTTTGCAAGAAGTACCAGAAAAAATGATGGAAATTTTTGAACAAAAAGAAAATATAAAAAATATTGCAGAAAAATATAAAGGGTATACAGATTTTTTCTTTCTTGGGCGTGGAATAAATTTTCCAGTTGCATTAGAAGGTTCATTAAAATTAAAAGAAATTTCATACATTCAGAGTGAAGCCTATCCAGGTGGAGAAATGAAACACGGACCAATCGCTCTTCTTTCTGCAGATTTTCCAGTATTTGCAATTCTTACAAAAAATCAATTGTATGAAAAAATGAGAAGTAATATTGAAGAAGTTCGTGCACGTGGAGCAAAAGTTATTTTGATTGCAAATAGTGGGGATGAACGTGCAAAAGAAATTGCCGATGATGTTATTTTTGTACCAGAAACAATGGAATTGGTAGAACCACTTTTGAACACCATCCCTCTTCAATTATTTGCATATTATGTGGCCATTGGACTTGGAAGAAATGTGGACAGACCAAGAAATCTTGCAAAAAGTGTAACTGTAGAATAATATGCAAAAAAAGAAAGTGACCATTCTTGGTGGGGGAACCGGATCCATAGCAGTCATTTCTGGATTAAAAGAATATCCAGATTTGGATATTCGTGTGGTCGTAAATATGACTGACGATGGTGGAAGTAATGCCGTGGTTCGTGATGAATTTGGTTTACTTCCTCTCAGTGATGTGCGGAAATCTATTATTGCTCTTGCAAAAACAGATGATCCCATATTGCGTCAGATATTTACGTATCGTTTTAGTAAAGGAGATGGTCTCATGGGGCATACTCTTGGAAATCTCATTATGATGGGGCTTTCTGAAATGACAGGATCGGAAACGGGGGCAATAGAGGCAGTGAGTAAATTATTTTTGTTACAAGGAAAGGTGATTCCAGTTACTTTGGCACAAACACATCTCGTAGCAGAGTATAGTGATGGTACAAGAGTAAAGAGTGAACATTTGATTGATGAACCAGAAGAAGAAAATAAAACAATCACAACGCTTTCTGTTGAACCAAAAGTAGACGCGAATATTGAAGCCGTAAATGCAATTCTCGATGCAGATTATATTATTGCTGGTCCCGGAGATTTATATACAACTACTTTGGCAAATATTGTGATTGATGGAATTCCTGATGCAATTCAAAAATGTCGTGGACAATTTATTTTTGTCAATAATCTTATGACAAAAAAAGGACAGACGCAAGGAATGAGTGCAAAAGATATTGTTGAAGAAATATACCGATACATTGGAAGATATCCTGATGCGATTATCCAAAATAACGGGGATATCCCAAAAACAGCACTTGAAAAATATGTAGAAAATGGAGAGTCTGTTATTCAAGACAATTTAGAAGAAAAATGTATAATTGTTCGTGCTGATGTTGTTGGTGGAGAAACAGAAAAACAAAAAGGTGATATTTTGGTACGAAGTTTTGTTCGACATGATCCAGAAAAGTTGGGAAAAGAATTATATAATCTGATTTCAAAAAAATAAATATGGAATTAAAAAAAGATGCACAGAAAAGTGATGTTGTTCGTATTTCTTCTGAAGAAGAAAATAAAGAAGTAGGTCATGTATATCTCTATTTTATTAAAAATGATGGGCATGATGCCCCCTATGCGTATATTGAAGATTTATTTGTTGAAGAAGAGTATCGTGGAAGAGGAATTGGTGGAAAAATGGTAGAAGAGTGCATTCGTTTTGCACAAAAAAAAACAATGTTACAAAATAATTGCAACCAGTCGTTATGAAAGAGAGCATGTACATAAAATGTACGAAAAGTTTGGGTTTGCAAAAACAGGATATTCTTTTAGAAAAGAAATAAATAACGAAAAATAAAATGAAAAAAATATTAGATCTTCATATTCATTCCAAATATTCCAGAGCCTGTTCCAAGGAATTAGAACTTCCTCAAATTGCAAAGGCATGTGAAGAAAGGGGTATAGACATTGTTGTAACAGGAGATTTTACACATCCTCTTTGGTTTGATCATATTAAAAAGAATCTCGTTGAGGATACTTCTGGAATATATAAACTTAAAGATGATTCGAGTAAAACTCGTTTTATTTTGGGAACAGAAATTGCGAGTATTAAAAAGCATAAAGAAAAAACAAGAAGAATTCATTTGTGCTTGTATGCTCCAAGTATTGAAGTTGCAGAGAAATTTAATGCGACTTTGAATGACAATGGATTTAATCTCAAAGCTGATGGAAGGCCAATTCTTGGTATGACATCCAAAGATATTTTACAAATGATGCTCACCGTAGATGAACGCATGGTCATGATCCCTGCGCATGCGTGGACGCCCTGGTTTGGTATTTTTGGATCAAATGGTGGATATGATTCACTCGAAGAAGCTTTTGAAGAATTAACACCACATATTTTTGCGGTTGAAACCGGACTCTCAAGTGATCCTCAAATGAATTGGCAATGGAAAGAATTAGATGATATTACTCTGGTATCCAATTCTGATGCACACAGTTTGCAAAAATTGGGGAGAGAAGCCAATGTTTTTGATTTTCCAGATGAAAAGGATATTACGTACGAAAACATTATGACAATTCTTCAGACGGGAGATAGAAAACAGTTTCTACATACGATTGAATTTTATCCAGAGGAAGGAAAATATCATGCCGACGGGCATAGAGATTGCCAATTCTATTGTGATCCAAAAGAAACAAAAAAACAGAAAGGACTTTGTCCAAAATGTAAAAAACCATTAGTTATTGGAGTTCTGAATCGCGTAAATGAACTGTCAGAAAGAAATCCAAGTGAGAAGAAAAAAGAAGAAAGAATCCCATATAAAAGTATTGTTCCTTTGACAGAAATTTTAGCTGATGTATTTTCTTGTGGAGTTGGAACAAAAAAAGTAAAAGGAATGTATTCTCAAATGATACAAAAAATAGGGAATGAATTTTTTATTTTAAACGATGCTCAACCAGAGAGTATTGAACAGGGGAGTACAAAAGAAATCCGTGATGCGATTGAGAGAATGAGGTCGGGGAATATCTGTGTGCGTCCTGGATATGATGGAGAATTTGGTGTGGTAAAAATATTTGAAGAAAATAATCATAAAAAAATACAACAATTGAATTTAGATTTAGAATAGTGAAAAAGAAAAAAAAGAAATAAAAAGACTCCGTAATTACGGAGTCTTTTCTTGAAAAAATAACTTACTTATTTTTTCTTCGCTGCTTTTCTTTTAGCAGGTTTTCTTTTAGCTACTTTCTTTTTAGCAGGTTTTTTAGCAGCTGGTTTTCTTTTAGCTACTTTTCTTTTAGCTGGTTTCTTAGCTACTCTTTTCTTAGCAGCTTTTCTTTTTGCTGGCATAAACTACACCTCCCCTCGTTTGAGGATTTTCACTTTTATCGACATTTGATATTACCATGGTACACACCAAATGTTTTTAATAAAGTGATAAGAGTTTTACATGACAAGCATGGATGTAAAAATCTTTTTATATTTAAAATATAACCGACCTATATATATTATAAGTTTTTTTTCAATATTTTGAAACTTTTTTTGCAAAAAAACTGTGCATAACTTTTTTTAAAAAATATTTTTCAAAAATTATTTTGATATAAAACAGAAAATTAATTTTTTATTTTTATAAAAATAAAATGAAAAAAGAGAAAATATTTTTCACAAAAAAACAAAATAAATCAAAAAAGAAAAATAAAGAAATGTACTTTTGTACATTTCTTATGATTTGGTAGGACACTCCATTGGCCGTTGGAACCTTTTCTTTGAGGAAATTAGAAAATGGTCAAACCAAACATTCGTTAATCATTAGACTGTATAGGTTTTTTATCCTCGTTTCTATATCAGGATTTTTGAGAAGTTGTTCAGTTTTTCTATTTATTTTTCCAATTACTTCTGGTTCGCCACTAAACTTTAGCCACATTTCGCCAATATCTTTTAGAGTTATTTCTTTTTTCCCGAAATACATCTCTTTTATTATTCGATTGTATTCTTTTATAATTTCGGTCGGTTCATTATTGGGACTTCCAAAATAATCAACCATATCTAAATATGGGTTTGGGTTAAATTGTTTGTAAATCTCCATATCCTGGATGCCCTTGATGGCAGTTTTTATTATCCATCGTTCCGTACCTTGTCCAGCTGGCCCAACGTCGACAAATAATTCAGGGAGCGTTTCTTCTATAGCTTTATTGCACACTTTATCACATAACAAATGAATGGCCCAGCCATTTTTAAAATCCGAACCCATATTATTGGAAATATTTTCCTGTCCGGTATGGGTTAGTTTTCTCTCAATTTTACTGATATACCGACTATCAGGATAAATAGTCCCAGAAAGATATTCACTTAAGTTTTGAATTTTATATTTTGATTTTAAATCTAAAGCAAATTTTATGTGCGTGGCTTCGAGAGGCATAGTATTATTTATTATTAATTACTATAATAATATTGCAATTATACATAAAAAACAAGCAGGTTCGATTCTCACTGGGTCATTTATAAAAATTGGCTAAAATAGCACTGTAAGTAAATATCCAAATGAACCCAATATTTCCTTTTAAATAAAACGAAAACCTCGCTATTTAAGCGAAGTTTTGATTTGGTAGGCCAGGGTGGTATCGAACCACCGACCCCAACGTTATAAGCGTTGTGCTCTAACCACTGAGCTACTGGCCCGTAGACAAAACATATATTAGCACAAAGCCCTTGATTTTTCAAGTGTTTCTGCTATAATGCCTGTACATAATGAATATATGGAAAAAAATCAAACAATAATCTACCCCAGTGATTCCGACTCCATGCGTTTGGATGTGTTTTTGACTGACTATTTTCAGGTCAGTCGTTCACAGGTTCAAAAGTGGATTAAACAGGAACATGTGTTGGTAAATGGAAAATTTCCAAAAAAAGCAGGTGACTTTTTAAAAAGCGGGGATACCATTTCAATGGTGAGTGAGGGAAAGTATGAAAGTACAGAAAAAAGGGATGAAGAGTATGAAAGATTAAAAAATGAAATTGTTATTCTTCATGATGAAAAAGATTTTCTTGTTGTATACAAACCAGCAGGTCTTTTGGTTCATCCAACTGAAGCTTTGGAAGAAAATACACTGACTCATTTCCTTTTAGAGAAATATCCAAAGTTGAAGGGAATTGGGGAAAATCCTGTTCGTCCTGGAATTGTACACCGTTTGGATAGAGAGGCTTCAGGAATTTTGGTAATTGCAAAAACCAAAAAAATGTTTGA
This sequence comes from Candidatus Magasanikiibacteriota bacterium, assembly GCA_043800545.1. GTDB lineage: Bacteria > Patescibacteriota > Patescibacteriia > Magasanikbacterales > UBA922 > 1-14-0-20-39-34. Next base: position 9,178 of record JAZDMW010000043.1, read on the forward strand.
ACATTTAAAAAAACAATTTCAAGAAAGAACAATAGAAAAAATTTATTCTGTGCTTGTGTATGGTGAAGTCGATCAGGACCATAATATTATTGATTTTGATATTGATCGTGGTAAAGATGGAAAAATGGTTTCAAGACCAAATACAGATTTGTTATCATTGAAAAAAGTACAAAAGAGACAGCCAGGAAAAGAAGCCATCACAGAATTTTGGGTAGAAAAAAGATTTGTAAATTACTCTCTTCTTCGTGTTAAAATCCATACGGGAAGAACCCATCAAATTCGTGTGCACATGTATGCATATAATCATCCTGTAGTTGGAGATAATTTGTATTGTAATAAAAAGCTTTGTAAAAAAAGAGATAGGGAATTGAAGCGATTATTTCTCCATGCAAAGGAATTGTCTTTTACAGATTTAAAAGGAGAAAAAAGGAATTTTGAGTATGGATTACCTGAAGATCTTCAATCATTTTTAGACAATGCAAAATAATATGTCAGGGAAATTAGTCGTTGTCTCCGCACCTTCGGGTACTGGGAAGACAACTATTGTACAAAAGATTCTTGAAATACTCCCGAATACAGCTCGCCTCATTACAACTACCACTCGTGAGAAAAGACCTGGAGAGGTGGAAGGAAAAGATTATTATTTTGTCACCAAGGAAGACTTTGTAGAAAAAATAGGAAAAGGGGAGTTTTTGGAATATAATCAGTACGCAGGGAACTCTTATGGCACAGAAAAGGTAAAGCTCGAAGAGTTGCAAAAACAATACGATTTCGTGTTTGCAGTAATAGACGTAAACGGAAAGATGAACTTAGATGCCTTGCATATTCCAAATATCTCCATTTTTATCCTTCCTGAGAGTCTTGAAGTACTCCGGGCAAGAATAGAGAAGAGGGCTTCACTCTCTCAAGAACAACTGGAACAGAGGTTAGATGAGGTAAGAACAGAGATAGACAAGGGAAAAGGTTATGATTACCAGGTCATAAATAGAGAAGGAAAAATGGAGGAAACAGTAGAAGAAATTCTTGCATTTTTAGAGAAAAAGGATAAATAGAACAGGGAAGAAATTGCCACTTGACAAATTTTTTTCTAGGGTGTAATATATCCACCGTATTTTGAAATCATATTAGTGATGTTGATGCGACTTCAACCTCTCCCTTTAATTATATAGTATATGTCAAAGGACATGAGAAATGAACTCAAGGCTGGAATGAACGTAAAAGTTCACCAAATTATTAAGGATAAAAATAAAAAAGGTGAAGATAAAGAACGTATCCAGATCTTTGAAGGGATCGTACTTGCGGTAAAGCATGGTAATGAACCAGGAGCAACCGTAAC